>JADLFD010000521.1 GCA_020845805.1 Verrucomicrobiales bacterium
AGAGGCAATTAGAACTGGAGGCGAGGGTCGGAATCGAACCGACGGATGGGGCTTTTGCAGAGCCCTGCCTTACCACTTGGCTACCCCGCCGTAAGGGGACGCGGATCTTCCGCACCACCCCCGCCCCGCGCAAGACGAAGTTTTGATAACCAATCCTCCCCGCCCGGTCCGTGCCCCCGCAGCACCCCGGCATGGCGCCATCGCGCCCCTGCTCCCCCACCCGCCCGCGCCCGCGCCCGCGCCTGGCGACGTCTCGGTCGCCCGTGACCCCTCCCGGGGCCACAGCTCTAGGGCACACGTTCCCTAGCGGCGTCGCGAAAAGGTCATGCTGGCGAAATCCACCGAGTGCGCCCGGCCCTCGGCGTCGCACAGGAACACCGCCAGTTCGTCCACGTACATCCCCGGAGGCAGGGCAAACACATGCCGCGCCACCGGCGTGAGCCGGTAATCGACCATGTTCTCCGTCATGGCATACAGATGCCCAAACTTCTCGTGGACGATCACCGGAATGAACGTGGATCCATACACGCCACAGAACCGCTTCCACTCCGGCGGGAAGGCCGGAACCTCGGCGTTCACACGCTGGAAATTTTGCGTTCCCACCGTAAGGCCCGTCGCACGCCCTTCGTTGTCGAACTGCACGCCGACGGCCTGGTCGTCGTGCAGACGACTGTTCAGCACCCACTTTCCCTCGGTCGTGGCGGTCAGGCGACATGGCTGGCCGCTGTAGGAACCGTACAGGTCGTTCGTTCCGGATATCAGTTCCATCCAGAAGCTCTGCGATTCGTAGCGCCCCGCGAGGAGGGCGGTCTGGGAGCCTGGTCGGGATCCGGTGGACGCACCGGCCACCCCGCCCCCGGGTGCTGACGAACCGGCGGGCGCACGCTCGCCAGTCTTGGCCTCGATCATCAAAGAGAGCGCAACGTTGCCCCAGCGACCGACCCGCGCGTTGACGATGTCTTCGTTGGCCAGGAATACGATGCCGAGCTGGGTCTCGGGCAGGAACAACAGGAGCGCGGAATGCCCGTACACGGCGCCGTTGTGTCCGACGGTGCGATGCCCCCGAAACTTGCCGAGGGCAAATCCGAGTCCAAACCCTGCACCGGGCTCCCACTGGGGACGCCACATCTCAGCGAGGGTCTCAGGCTTGAGGATTCCGGTCTCGCCGCGCACTGCACGGCTCATCATGAGCAGGAGCTGGGCGAGGTCGGGCGCCGTGGTGAAGAGGTTTCCGGCCGGCAAGGTGCCGAGATCGAACACCGGCGATTCCTCGCGGTGGAACCCGCCCAGTCCGTCGAGATCGGCGACCCGCATGCGGGAAACGATCAACGCACCTGGCGGCAGGTGGGTGCGCATCCAAGTGGAGCGCGTCATGCCCAGCGGGGCCAGGATATGCTCGCGGTGCGCGGCTTCGAAGCTTGCTCCCGTCACGGCGGCGGCGACCCGGCCGGCAATGGACGGCGCGATGTTGGAATAGCGCATCTTGGCGCCCGGGGGCGTGGCCAGGACACAGCGGGCCAAGCTTTCGCACGTGGCGTCGAATCCGGGTTCGGTACCGTCGAGATAACCGCCCACCGGCGTTTCGCGCGGCAATCCGCTGCGATGCGTGAGGAGATGCCGCAGCTGGATGGCCGGGGCGTCGCGAAAGGGTTGATGCGGCAGCACGGCCCCAGGGTAGCCGGCCACGGGCGCGTCCAGGCTCAGGCGGCCGGCCTCCACCCATTTCATCACCAGGAGCGCGGTGAAGACCTTGGAGATGGAACCCGCGCGGAACACACTATCGACCTTGGCTTCCCCCAGGCCTTCGGCATGCACCACTCGCGTGCCGTCGGTGAGAGCGAAGGCCACACCCCCGATGCCCCATTCCTTCATTTCCTCGCGCACGTGCTCGCGCAGGCGGGGAATGACGCCGGAATAATCGGTCTCCGCGACGCAACGCCACGGCGTCACGAGAACCAGAACGAAGATAAGCGCGAGGGCAGCGGGGAATCGGAGTCTCATGGGCGGGGGATCAGGGTTGGGCAAACCATCGATCGAGCGTGGCGGTGACGAGCAATCCCAGGGGCGTGCCGATGGTGTAGCCCCAGAGGCCGATCAGGATCCCGGGCAGGACCAGGCGCGACCAGCCCTTCGAAACCGCCATGGCCGCTGCGGTGGGGGGTCCGCCCAAGGTGGCGTTCACACTCAACACCAGTTCCTCGAGTGGCCAACGTAGCCAGCGGCCGAGCGCCAGCGTCACGCCGATGTTCGTGGCGCAAATGATCACGCAGAGCAGGAACAGCGCCGGCCCCCCGCGCACCACGGCGGACAGGTCCGCGGGCAGGCCGATGCCAAAGAGGAAGAGGTATAGGATGAAGCTCCCGATTTCGTCCGCGCCACGGATCGTGGACAGCCAACGTGGGAAGGCGGTCGCCACGGCCAGCGCCAGCGCGGTGATGAGGACAAAGCGGTTGGTCGCCATGGCGCGGCCAACACCCCACCACCAGGGATCCGCAGCCGAGG
>JADLFD010000522.1 GCA_020845805.1 Verrucomicrobiales bacterium
CTCGCCTCTCGCATGTGCATCCCGAGCCGGTTTACGACGACTTCGCGCGCCAGCCCCTCCTGCCGCGGCAATGGAGCACCCAAGGACCGTCCGTGGCGTGGGTCGATTTCGACGGTGACGGGCAGGCGGAGTGCCTGATGGGTTGTGGCCGGGGCGGTCGTTTGGGCGCCTTCACTTTTCTGCCGGGGGGCATCCCCAAGAAACTCGAGTCCTCCTGGGCGGCGCCGGATGACGTGCTGGCCTTCACCGCGAGCGTCACCACGGCGGGCCGTCCGTGCGTGATCGCTGCGGTGTCCGGATATGCATCGGAGGGAGCGTCCCGCGGAGGATGCGTGCAGATCACCTGGGACGGGGGCGCGGCACCGTTGTCGGTGGAACCGCTGGCCGGAGCCACGCTGGAAACCCTGGGGGGGAATCCCGGCGTGATCGCCGCGGGAGATGGGGACGGGGACGGGGATCTGGATCTGTTCGTGGGGGGCGGCGTGGTGCCGGGGAAGTATCCGCTCGCCACACCCTCGCGTTTGTTGCGACGGGAGGGGGCGGGCTACGTCGTGGACCAGCCCGGCACGGAGTTGCTGGCGTCCACCGGCCTGGTTTCCGCGGCCGTGTGGGTGGATCTCGAGGCCGACGGATTTGCCGAACTCGTGGTGGTAGGGGAATGGGGGGCACCGCGTATCCTGCGGAACCAGCGTGGTGCTTGGTCGGGATGGGACCCGGTCGTGGAGGGGTGGCCGGGATCCACCGGAAAGGCGCCGCTTTCTCGACGAACGGGCTGGTGGACTTCGGTGACCGCGGCGGACTGGGACGCGGACGGGCGCTTGGATTTGGCGCTGGGCAACTGGGGATTGAACACCGGGTATGTCGCCCACGAAGCGGCACCGCTGCGCCTGTACCATGGCGCCCTGGGGGCGAGCGGCAGCTATGACCTGATCGAATCGTATGTCGATCACCGCACGAAGCGCGAGGTGCCGCAGCGGAGTCTGAATGCGCTGGGACGCGCGTTTCCGCAGCTGATGGGACGGTTTCCCAACCATCGAACCTATGGAGAGGCTTCCCTCGCGGAACTCCTGAGTGTGCTGCCTTCGCCGCCGGCACGGGTGGAGGCCACCACGCTGGAGTCGGTGATTCTCTGGAATCGGGCTGACGGCTGGCATGCGACGGCCCTGCCGCCCGAGGTCCAATGGGCGCCGGTGTATGGCTTGGTGGCGGGTGATGTGGATGGCGATGGACACCAGGATCTGTTTGTCGGCCAGGGCTTCTATGGGATGCGCCAGGAGTGGCCGCGGTCGGATGCGGGCCGAGGCTGGTGGTTGCGAGGCGACGGGCACGGTGGATTCGAGGTGATGACGGGGGCGGCATCCGGGGTGGTGCTGCTCGGGGAACAGCGTGGCGCCGCGTTGGGCGACGCCGATCGCGACGGCGTGCCGGACTTGGTGGTGGCCCAGAACGGGACCGCCACGGCGCTGTATAAGAACCGGCGCGCGGCGGGTCCCGGCACGAGGCGGGTGGAGTTGCTCGGTCCGGCGGGCAACCCGACTGGATATGGCGCGAGCGTCCGGACGGGGACGGGAGGGGTGTGGGGCGCGCGGCGGGAACTGCGCGCCAGTGGCGGTTATCGGTCGGTGGATGAGCCCGCCTGGTGGGTGGCGCCGTCCGAAGCGGCCACCGAGTTGTGGGTGCTCTGGCCGGGTGGCCGGGAACAGAGGATCTCCTTGCCGCGCGAGGGCCGGCGGATCCGGGTCACCGCCGCGGGCGAGGTGCACGTGGTGGCCCCGTGATCCTGGAACAATGCTCGTTCGAGGAGAGGGCATAGCCCTGGATCTATCAGGTCCAATAATCTTGCCGGATCACGGCCCTGGGATTTTGCCCCTGAACCATTGACAAAGGTCGTCGATTTTTGCTCCTCTCCCTCCACTTCCCGTTCGGAATTGCGGAAATTGGTGCCTTGACGAAGTGCGTTTGTAACGCAGCGGTGCCTGGGGCGGCATCGGTTTGGGGCTTCTCTTTCCCTGTTGTGCGCACGGGCAAGAACCAACCAAACACATGCAGCATTCGAACATGAGGCAGCAGCTGGCATCCTGGACGAGGGGCCTACTTCTGGTGAGCCTCACCGCCGCGGCCGTGACGGTCGCGCAGGCGGCCGACGTACTCACCACCGGAAAACTGAAGCGGGAATTCTTCCCTGGAGCGACCCGGGCCACAGTCGCGGACGGTTCGGCGGGAGCGCCTTCCCTCGTGACCGCGCTGGACTCGTTCGAGGCGCCCCAGGGCGTGGCGGACAACTACGCGCAGCGCGTCAGCGGCTATTTCATTCCGCCGGCGACCGGCAACTATGTCTTCTTCGTGTCGGCCGACGACGATGCCGACCTGTACCTGAGCACCGACGACAAGCCCGCGAACAAGCGGGTGATCGCGTCCGAGGTGCAGTGGAGCAACAACCGCCAGTGGCTCAACACGGGTGATGGCACCGACAACGCGGGCGATCCGACCACCAAGCGTTCCGACACGCTGGAAGTCATCCGCCTCACGGCGGGCCAGAAGTACTACATCGAGGGCATCCAGCACGAGGGCGGCGGCGGCGACAATTTCTCGGCCACGTTCAAGCTCGATACCGCGGATGATCCGGCCAACGGCACGGCTTCGGCGTTCACCGGCTCGGTGATCGCGGCGGAGCTTCCCGCGGGCACCGTGACCATCACCACCCAGCCCCAGGCGGTGACCACCATCGAGGGTGTGGCGGCCACTTTCTCGGTGGAAGTC
>JADLFD010000523.1 GCA_020845805.1 Verrucomicrobiales bacterium
AAATCGAACGAGGCGTTCGAGGTTGGGCAGGCTGGGCGAATCCCACGGTTTCTCAATCGTACCCGCCGTATAATTCACGATCTGCCAATCCTCTGTGTCGGGCACCGCACTGCCCCACCGACCGAAGTTCCCTTCGTTGTCATAAGCATACAGGTAGAGATTGCGGAAGTCCGCGACGGCAAAGGCGGGATCCCCCTTCAGCCGGAAGCTGAGGTACTGGTTGCGTGCCACCGCCACCGGATTGGTCAGCACCGGCCCTTTCACAAACTCCGTGGTCCAGGCCGACGACACGAAGTTGAACTGGATGCTCATGGCCGTCCGCCCTGCCGACGTGGCCGCCACGGTGTCACTGGTCGAGACCACGACGTTGCCGCTCCCCCCGACCCAATCCGCGGTCAGCGCTTCCGCGGAGGCATACTCGAACGCATTGATCACCGTGTCGGGTGGAAGTTCGCCTTCCACCAACGGTTCATCCCGGATCACCACCTCGTCGACAAGGACGCTGGCGGCATAGGCGGGAATGGCGGTTTCGCTGCCGTATTGGAAGAAGGCGATTTTGGCGATGCGCGCCAGGTTGGGGAGCGCGGGCGAATCCCACGGCTTCTCGATCGTGCCAGCAGCGTGATTCCGAATCTGCCACGCGCTGGTCAGCGGGATGGGTTCGCCCCACCGCCCAAAATTGCCGGAGTCATCGTACACGTAGAGGAAAAGCTGACGGAAATCGGAGCCCGTGAACGCCGGATCCCCCTTCACGCGGAAGGTCAGGTACTGGGTGGGACTCATCGCGCTCGGCACCGGCAAGGCCGGTCCGCTCACCGTCTCCGTGGCCCAGGCGGAAGAAGGGAACTGGAAGTCGATGCGCATGGACGTGCGCCCGCTCGCCTTCGGCGCCACGTCCTCCGAAAGGGACACCACCGCGTTGGCGGACGGCGTCCACGCGGCCGTCAGCAGGTCAACCGTGGCGTACTCGAAATCCGCGAGGATCGGACTGCCCGTGGCCGGCAGATCTTCGAGCGGCGTATCGCGCACCTGGAGGTCATCGATCAACACGACCGCCGTATACTCCGGGATGGCCGCCTCGCTGCCGTATTGGAAGAAGGCAAAGCGGACAATGCGGCTCAGATCCGGCAAGCCAGGGGAATCCCAGGGCTTCTCCATCCCGCTCGCCAGATGGTTGCGCACCTGCCAACCGGCTTTGTTGGGAGTGGGCGCACCCCATCGACCGAAGTTGCCCGCGTCGTCGTACGCGTAGAGGTAGAGCGTGCGGAAGTCCGCGGCCGCGAACGCGGCGTCACCATGGACGCGAAACGTCAGATACTGCTCGGGTGCGATGACCAGGAGTTCCGCGAGATCCGCGCCACGCACGGATTCCGTGGCCCAGGCCCCGGAGGGGAAATGGAACTCCAAGCGTAGCGAGTGCTGCCCCGTGGAGGCGGACGAGACCGAGTTCGTGGTGGACACCAGCGCATTGGCAGAAGGGGTCCAGAGGGCCAGCGCCTCGTCGTCCGTGGCGTACTCGAACGTGTCGATGGGCGTTTGAGCGGTGGCGAGACCAGCACCGAGCCCTAGGAGGGCCAGGCAGCGGATCGCGAGAGTCGGGAGAGCCTGTGCGTCAGCTTTCATGCCGACCCGAAAAGAAGGGAGCGCTGGACGGCGGTCAAGCAGCCGGGGGTCAACCTGCCTGAGAAATCTCCCGTAGAGCCAAAAGTCAGGAGGCCCTTGCGACTCCAAGCAAAACGAACAGGTGGAATCACTCGAGCTGGGCATGAGGGATCGGGCTCGTCGCCTACCGTCAAATCCGGTTCTGGCGCAAGCCCCCTGAACTGCGTCGTTCGAAACCCTTTCCTCTCCACAGATCTCACCGAGGTCCACAGACAATCCCTCCTGCGATTCCCGCCGTCTGCGCCCATTTGCGTCATCTGTGGACCTTCCCCGGAACCTCATTCACCCGATCCGTGATATGTCCGGCCGACCGCTCGCCAAGTCCATGATCGCTCTCTCCGCCCGGGCCGAAATAGACTTCTTGCCCGCGCCAAAAACCCCGGACCATCCCGCATGAACCCAATACGCCTTCGAGGCTGTCGTCGCGCGACCTGGCTCACGGCGGTGTCTTTGCTGACGCACCACGTGGTAGCTGCGGACACGCTGCAGGTCACCTCCCCGATGTCCTATGCGGTGTTCCAACGCTCGGCCGCCAACACGGCGCGGATCCCCATCACCGGTTTCGCAGCAACCGCCGTGGCGCGGGTCGAAGCCAAGGTGACTTTGGCACCGGAATACCGCGAGGGCACCGACGGTCGATCCTCAGCATTCATCGAAATCGCACGCCCCGGAGCGCGTGCATTCCGCGGATCGATCGAAGCCCTGGCGGGGGGATGGTACACGGTCATCGTCCGCGCCTTGGACGCCGCGGGGACGGTGGTCGGCGAGACCTCTGTTGCCAAAGTCGGTGTGGGCGAGGTGTTCGTCGCCGCAGGTCACTCGTTCTGCTCCAACTTCCAGGGTGACCAGCCAGGCAAAGCCGAGGAGGACCGCGTGGCCACGTGTATTGACTGGACCAACACGCCGCCCCGCCAGTTGGCGTTTCGTCACGCGGACGACCCGCTGCGTCCGGGAGACGCGCGTCGGGCATCCCCGTGGCCCGCCGTCGGTGATGCCCTGGTCCGCCAACTGAACGTCCCGGTCCTGTTCATCTCCACCGGCATTGGCGGTACCACCGTGGAGCGTTGGCGCCAGGTCGCCGAAAACCCCGACTCCCAGGATTCCTCCTACGTCGCGTGCCGCGCCACTCTCCGATCCTGGATCCCCTATACCGGACTCCGAGCGTTGGTGTGGTTCGGCAACGAGAATGACTTGAACCAGGGCCCCTCGGCGGAAGTGTTCAGCGACAATATGCAACGGCTGATCGAACGAACCCGCGCCGATTCTGGGATCCCCAATCTTCCTTGGATCATCGCGTTCGACGCCTATGACCCCGGAGTCGAGGAACGAATCGGCCCGGTGGAAATGAAGCGCCGAAAGGAACGCCTCGATCGCGGTGCCCAGCGCGTGCTCGAAACCGTGCCCTTCACCTACGACGGCCCCCAGACCGATGATCTCGGCCCGGAGTTCCGACGCAGCGACGGGGATCACTTTAATGAGGCAGGCGTCCGTCAGCTCGGCATCCGGTTTGCGCGCCACATCACCCGCGCGTTCTTCCCCTCCCCGGTTCCCGCGCCACATCCGCCGCAACGCCCGGATCCCACCGCCGCTCCCTGACTCTTTCGATCCCTACGCCGTCTCGGGATGACGGCACCCG
>JADLFD010000524.1 GCA_020845805.1 Verrucomicrobiales bacterium
TCGTGTCGGTCGATAACGATTGCTTGCGCCCCGTTCCCGGGAAGGAAACGAGCTTGATCCAATCCGCGGACGTGACGTCCGCTGTGGATTCGACCTCATAGGTCCAGCCCTCGTTGGTCTGCAATTCGAAGTCGACGCCTTGGGCTGTTCTGAACGGGCCGAGGAGATACGGCTCGGAACGGTCCGCGGTGTACACCAGGGCGAGATTGGTCCGCCCGATTCCTCCGATGGTTTTGAATCCACCGCCCACGTAGAGATCGCCGCCCGGGCTGAACGCGAGGGCGCGCACCGTGCCATCGGTCCTCGCCGCGAAGCTGCGATCGAAGGTGTTGCTTCGGACGCAGGACACGGTGTCTTCCCCCAGGTACAAGGTGCCGGCTGGGTTGAGCACGAAGGCATTGGCCGTGCCCCCGAGCGGACCTTGGAGATGGGCCGGGGCTTGCTCCCAGTGCGACTCATGGTTCAGGTGGAGCATCTCCGGGGTGAGGAGGCGCTCCCCGGAGGGGAACAGGAGTTCGCTTCTCCCCAGGAACACCAGGTCGTGGGAGCTCAAGGCACAGAGTCCTTGTGGGCCCATCGAACTCCGGGGCCGCCAGGTGATCGTGCCGGCTCGCCCATCCACGATGCCGCCCGGCCGGAGCACGAGGAGTTCGCCACGGTCCGAGGCGTCACTGCCTAGTGGAGCACCCATCAAAACGATGCGGTCGGGGCCCATTCCAGCGACCCAGGCTTTCCGCCAGGCCCTGCCGAGTGTCGCGGCGAATTCGGAATCGACCGTGCCGTCCGCACGAATCAGCGCCAGGGGTTGGGTGAATCGTTGGGGACGGGCGTTGGTATCGAACGAACCGGCGGCCAGGCATGAGCCGTCCGCAAAACGGGCCACGGATTCAACCCTGGCCCAGGCGGGCATGGCTGGGCGGAACTCGGAATCCAGCGTCCCGTCATTCCGAAGGCGTGCCAATGAACGCCGCGGTTGGCCGCCGACGGACGAGAAGGTCCCTCCGACCAGCACGCCGTCGCCATCGGGCACCAAGCAATTCACGATGCCCGCGATGTGGGTGGCCTGGGTTCGCTCGGCCTCCAGCCGGCCTTGGGGATCCACCATGACCAGGGCCCCCTTGGATGGAGTCCCGGCTCGCGAGTTGTCATACCTTCCTCCCACGAGCAAGGTGCCATCGGGGAGAAGGTGAAGCGCGAGGATCTCTTCGTTCGGGACGCCGGCGAATTCGAGGCTGGGATCGGGCGAACCCGGGGTGGCGTTGGCGGAAGTTACCACGAGGTAGACGGGTTGCGTGCTGAGTCGGCCCGAAGCGGATTGGATCTCCAGCACGTAGGTCCCGTTGTCTTCTGAGCGCAGGCGCGGGAGATCGAGACTCGGGCGGGTGGCTCCTGGGAGGGGTTGCCCATTTCGATACCATTGGAACCGGCTGTCCAAAGGGCAGCGCAGTTGAGGCTCCAGTGAGTGTCGCGCCGCGACGGTGGCGGAGATGCCCTCCGGTTGGCGGAGAATGGCGGGGGCCACGGGGCCTTCTACGGTGCTCTGGAGACGATGAAGCGAGGAGGCCCAGCCCACCGAACCGCTGGAGTAGCTCACTCCATGCGCGGTTCGTGTCACCTTGATTTGATCGCGCGGCGGTCCGTGAACCCCGGCATAAACCGTGCCGTCCGGACTGACGGCGAGCGAATGATACGGAGAGAGGTCCGCCGCAAACGTGGGATCAAACTCGCCATTCGGCTGGAGACGCGCGACTCCCGGGGTGAAGTGCCCCGCCACCCGTGTGAACCTCCCTGAAACCAGCACCGAGCCTCCGGGCAGTGCGTGCACGGTGGTGACGTCATCATTGAACTCGGGAGGAACGAACGTGGGATCCACGCGACCGTTGGATTCCAGACGCACCAAGCGGCGGGCTGGATGGGAGCCGACCTGCTCGAACAACCCACAGACCAGCAGGCGTCCGGCGGCGTCGATCGCAGTGTCCCAGATGAACAGCGTCGTGGAGCCCTTCACCAGGAAGGGTCCCGGAGTGAATCCGGGATCGGGCGTCCCATCGGCACGCAGGCGGAGAACCCCGGCTCGAGGCGCCCACTGGGGTAGGTGAATCTTCCCGCCCAGGAGCAGGCTCCCGTCCGCGCTTTCATGGAGCGCGTTGATGTCCCACCAGGCGCCTCCGGGCGCATGGTACTCAATGCCGGTAGGGCTCCCGGTCGCATCGAGAAGGAGGAGGGACCGAGCCTCCCCACTGAGAAGCCGCCCGTGGACCCAGACGTGACCTTGCCGCGCACTGGGAAAGAGGACCGGCATTCCGAGGAACCGCGGGCTGGGTTGGTACTCCAGATCCAGCGTCCCGTCGGTCCGCAAGCGCACGAGAGAAGGAGGGAGACCGCCTTCCGGAAGCGGCGTTCCTGGGCGCACGCAGACGGTGGGGACATAGATGAGTCCATCGTCGGTCACCAGCAGGGTCGCGATCGAGTAGTTCGTCGAGCGAAGGAACGGAATCGCCGCAACTCCCGGGTCCCTGGAGCCGTCGGCTCGCCAGCGGACGACGGAGTACTCGGTGATTGCCTGGACCCCGACCTTGGGAAGGGCGCGTGCCAGCAACCCATAGGTCGAACCGTCCGCGCGCGTGTGGATAGCTTTGAGTTCCTCTCCCGCAGCGAAAGACGCTGAGAACGACGGGTCGAAGGCCCCGGGTTGCGCAGCGGCAGCGAGGGGAACCAAGGCCGCCACCCAGAATCGGAGGAGTCCCTTCCAGTTCATCCTGGGCACGCTGGCGCGAAGCTCGGACGCCCGCAATGGCAGGTTGGCGGCGGGAAAACGCGGTCGGGGGCCTCGGCTCCGAATCTAGGGCTGGGATCCTGCCGGGGTTTTCAGGATCGCGCGCGCGCGCATGAAGACCGCGGGCCGGTTGGCGGCGCCGGACGGCTGCTGATAACGAACCTCCGCGCCACCGACTCCATCGTAGAGATTCCGCACCGTGCCCGAGCGGAAGACCTCGGTGGGGCCAGAACTCCAGGTCACCAAATCAGACGAAGTCTCGACCACGAGTTCGGCCGCACTTCCGACGAATCGACGGAACACCATGGCTAGGACCTGGCTTCCCCCAGGGCGCGCCACTACGGGCAGAAAGGTGGGAACCGACGCGGCGGAGGCCGGCGAGGAGCCGAAGGTGAATTCGCTGAGTGAATCCGCTCCGTCGCCATCTTCATCCGAGGTGGGCGTGGGGCTCAGGTTCCCAAACCAGCCCAGTTCCCAGTCATCGGGCAATCCATCGGCGTCCGTGTCCGCCGGGACAGCGGCGGCGAGCAGCGCGGCCTTGAGCGCGTTGTAGTACTGGGGCTGACCGAGGTCGTGGCTGGTGAGGTTGTCGCGCAGGAGCGGGCGATTGAACGCGTCCACGACCAGCACATCGCGGTAGGCGATCTGCCAGCGCGTCCAGACCTCCGCCGCCGTCGTGTCCTGCAGCCAGGGAAGGACGTTGAAGGTCTTGGCCACCTCCGGGTTGTAGATGGCGTCGGAGGTCCGGTTGATCCCCAGGATCTCGACTCGCAGACCAGGGTTGAGGGCGGCGATTTCGTTGAAGAGCGTCTGGAGGTGACCAAACTGGCCACGACAGTAGCTTCAACCCGCGGCTCCGAAGTAGTAGGCCGAGATCTGCAGACGGTAGTCGCGCGGGGAGACGGTGCCGCGATACCGCGGGGAATTCGGATTCTGGTCGACGAGCTGGAAGTCGGGCATGGGCGTCACCTGCGCCTGGGCGGGCGTGGAGGCGGCGAGCCACCCCAGCGCGGCGAGCAGGAGCGCGGCACGGACCATGATCGGGCTCGGGGTCATGGGGGGATCCAGCGGAGCCGGGTGAGTGAGTCAGGTCAGGTCAGGTCACCGGATTGTCGGGGATCACGCCGTTCTTCGGGACGATGAGGACCCCGTCCCGGATGTAATAGAGCGGGTGGTCCGAATTCTCGGGCTTGCCCGCGGGCGTCAGGACGCAGTTCGCGCCGATGCGCGCGTTCTTGTCGATGATCGCGTTATCGATGCGGGTGCCGGGTCCGATGCCGACGGGGGGACGGCCGGCCTCGCGGTTTTCGCGGATCGACTCCCCGGATTCGTAATAGTCGTTGCCCATCACGATCACGCGGTTGAGTTCGGCGCCATCGCAGATGAGGCTGCGAACGCCGATGGTGCTGTCGCGGATGCACGCGCGCGTGATGATGCACCCGTCGGAGATCACTGCGTGATCGACGGTGCCGCCGTTGATCTTCGACGCGGGCAGGAACCGGGGCCGCGTGAAGATCGGGTGTTCCATGTCGAAGAAGTTGAAGCGGGGCAGCTCGGAAGTGAGGTCGACGTTGGCCTCGAAGAAGGAGCGGATGGTGCCGATGTCTTCCCAATAGCCCTGGAACACGTGGGAAAAGACGCGGTCCCGACCGATGGTGGACGGGATGATGTGCTTTCCGAAGTCGGTGAGATCGTTCTTCAGGAGGCGCAGGAGGAAATCGCGGTTGAACACGTAGATCCCCATCGACGCGAGGTATTGATCGCCCTCGCCGGACACGTCGAACGTCTTTTTGAGTTCGGGGGTGAGGCGGAGGGAATCCAGGGTGTCGGCGTCCTTGGGTTTCTCGACGAAGCGCGTGATGCGCCGTTCGCCGTCGATCTGCATGATGCCGAGGGAGGAGGCTTCGGACCGCGCCACCGGGATGGTGGCGATGGTGAGATCGGCGCGGGAGGCCTCGTGCTGCACGAGCATCGCGCGGAAGTTCATCCGGTACAGCTGATCCCCGCTCAGGATGAGCGCGTAATCGAAGCTGTGGTTCAGGAAATGCGTGATGTTCTTGCGGACAGCATCCGCGGTTCCCTGGTACCAAGAGGTGCTGGAGAACGTCTGTTCGGCGGCGAGGATGCCCACGAACCCCCCGGAAAAGTGATCGAAAGTGTAGGATTGGCTAATGTGCCGGTGCAGGGATGCCGAATTGAACTGGGTCAGCAGGTAGATGCGTTTGAGACCTGAGTTGATGCAATTCGACAGCGGAATGTCGACCAGCCGGTATTTGCCCGCGAGCGGCACCGCGGGCTTGGCGCGTTCGCGGGTGAGCGGGAAGAGCCGCGTGCCCTGGCCGCCTCCCATGATGATGGACAAGGTGCGTTCGGAGATGTCGCGAGGTGTTCCGGTGGGAGACATAAGCCATGCAGGCACTTGCACCTGCGGAAGTCACTTTCTAGCATCCCGTATCGGGAGGGGGCAAGCCGGGGCTCAATTCGGTCAGCATTTTTAAAACCATGTGCGGCATTATCGGCTATGTCGGTCGGCGATCCTCGCCGCCCATTCTGTTGGAAGGGCTTCGGCGGCTCGAGTACCGCGGCTACGACAGTTCGGGGCTCTGTGTCCAGACCCCGGCCGGACTCGGCATCCGCAAGAAGGTGGGCCGCATCGACGCGGGGTTGGCGCGTGAGTGCGCTGCGCGGCCCGTGGAAGGCACTCTCGGGATTGCGCATACGCGGTGGGCGACCCACGGGGCCCCCTCCGACGAGAATTCCCATCCCCACCTGGATCAGGAGGGCCGGGTCGCCGTGGTCCACAACGGGGTGATCGAGAATTACCAGTCCATCCGCGACCGCCTGTCGGCCGCCGGCCATGTGTTTCATTCCGAGACTGACACCGAGGTCCTGGCGCATCTCATCGGGGTCCACTACGCCCAGGTCCGGGCGCGGGAAGCCACGCGAGATCTGCATCCGCTGGCCGCCGCCGTGATGAGCGCGTTGCGCGAGGTGATCGGGACCTACGGGATCGCCGTGATGGCTTCGGACGCTCCGGGAGTGATGGTGGGTGCGCGACGCGGTTCGCCCCTCATCCTGGGCGTGGGTGACCACGAGAACTTCATCGCCAGCGATGCCAGTGCCATCGTCGCGCACACCCAGCAGGCGGTGTACTTGAATGACTACGACGTGATCACCGTCACGGCGGACGACTTCAAGCTGGCGAACCTGGGCAGCGATACCGCGCAGGCGCAGATCCGACAGATTGAGTTCAGTCCCGACGCGGCGGAGAAGGGCGACTTTCCGCATTACATGCTGAAGGAGATCTTCGAGCAGCCGCGCACGATCGAGAACGCCCTGCGAGGACGCATCGATCGCGAGGAACTCTCAGCGCGCTTCGGGGGCCTCAACCTGAGCCTGGCCGAACTCAGGGCCATCGATCGGGTGGTGATCGTGGCGTGCGGCACCAGTTGGCACGCGGGATTGGTGGGGGAATACCTGTTTGAGGAGTTCGCGCATCTGCCCACCGAAGTCGAGTACGCGAGCGAGTTCCGGTACCGCAACGCCCCGATCGAGAAGCACACGCTGGTGCTGGCTATCACGCAGTCCGGGGAAACCGCGGACACGCTGGCGGGTCTGCGCGAATCACGGCGGCGCGGGCACAAGGTGCTCGCCCTGTGCAATGTCGTGGGCAGCACCATCGCGCGCGAAGCGGATGGCGGCATCTACCTTCACGCCGGCCCGGAGATCGGAGTGGCCTCGACCAAGGCGTTCACCGCCCAGGTTTCGGTGCTCGTCCTGCTGGCGTTGCTGATGGGGCGCACGCGCATGCTTTCGGCCCAGCGTGGGGCGCAGATCATCAAGGCCCTGGAAGCGCTGCCGGCGCAGGTGGAATCCATCCTGGCCCGCGACGCCGAGATCAAGCGCATCGCTCTCAAGTACGCCGCTGCGGAGGATTTCTTCTTCCTCGGTCGCCAGTACCAGTTTCCCGTCGCGCTGGAAGGAGCCCTGAAGCTGAAGGAGATCTCCTACATCCATGCGGAAGGGTATCCGGCGGCGGAGATGAAGCATGGGCCGATCGCCATGATCGACGACCGGACCCCGACGGTCTTTTTGGTGCCGCAGGATGCGTTGTACGAGAAGACCCTCGCCAACGTGGCCGAGATCAAGGCGCGCAAGGGGCCGGTGATTGCCATCGCCACCGAAGGCGACACCGAGATTCGCCGCAAGGTGGAGGATGTGATCGAAATTCCGGCGACGCTGGAACCCCTGGTTCCGCTGTTGGCGGTGATTCCGCTGCAGTTGCTCGCCTATCACATCGCCGTGGCGCGCGGGTGCGACGTCGATAAGCCGCGCAACCTGGCCAAGAGCGTGACGGTGGAATAAGACCGGGCGTGGTCGCCTCTTGGGTGTGGGCACGAACCGCCCCCGATCCGCCCCAGAGTGATCGCGCGGAGGCTCAGTATTCTGCTATGGGCCCGGGGTGCGCCAGAGACGGCGCCCCTCCTCCCATGACCCAGGCAATGTGGCGGGCCGCTCTGGCGGCGATGATTCTCGCGACGGGCATGGCCCGCAGCGACGAACCCGTGGCAGCGCGTGTTCGTGAGGTGGTCGTCGTGTTCAAGACGCACTTCGATCTGGGCTATACCGAAATGGCCAGCAACGTGGTGCAGCGCTATCGCACCACCATGATCGATGACGCGCTGAAGGTGGTGGAGGCCAGCCGCGACCAGCCCACGGAACGGCAGTTTGTTTGGACCCTCTCCGGCTGGCCGCTGGCGCGTATCGTGGACGAGTGGCCGGGCCAGAATGCCGAGCGGCAACGGCGGGTGCGGGCGGCCTTCGAGACCGGGCGATTCGTGGTCCACGCCCTGCCGTTCACGACCCACACCGAATCCCTCGACCCTGAGGAACTGGTGCGGGGGTTGGAGAATTCCTCCGCCCTCTCGACCGCTGCCGGGCTGGCGCTGCCGCGCGACGCCAAGATGACGGACGTGCCCTCCCACTCCTGGTTTCTGCCCACCCTGTTGCGTCGGGCAGGAGTGGATTTCCTGCACCTGGGTTGCAACGCCGCGAGCCGGTCGCCGAAGGTCCCGCGCTTGTTCCAGTGGGAGGGGCCGGACGGATCGCGAGTGTTGACCCTGTACACCGCCGAGTTTTACGGCACGGGTTTGGTGCCTCCGTCGGACTGGCCCTATCGCACGTGGCTGGCGCTGATTCATACCGGGGACAACCACGGTCCGCCGCGTCCGGAGGAAGTGGACGCCCTGATCCGCGAGGCCAGGGAAAAGCTGCCGGGGGTGAAGATCAGCATCGGGCGCCTGAGCGATTTCGCGGATCGCATTCAGGCCGAGGGCGCGGAAGTGCCGGTGGTTCGGGGGGACATGCCGGACACCTGGATTCATGGCGTGATGAGTGATCCCCGCGGGGCGAGCCTGGCTCGGCGCGCACGCGGTGAGATGATGACCGCCGAGTTGTTGAACACGTTGCTTGCCGAAGGTTGGCAGGGAGGCGCGCCTGAGGCGCGGGACGCGCTGCGGGAGGCGTACGCGAGCAGCCTCCTCTATGGCGAACATACCTGGGGCGGGGCCTATTGGTGGATCTACGGGAA
>JADLFD010000525.1 GCA_020845805.1 Verrucomicrobiales bacterium
CTTCGCTCCGTAGCCGCCGTCGTGCAGACGGCGCCATCTCGCTCGCTCCCGCTCACCCCATTCGCCAACGCCGTTCAGCGCGGACTCACGTCCGCGGCTACTTCTTCGCCCCGTAGCCGCCGTCGTCCAGACGGCGCTCACTACTCCCCTCCCGCATCCCCATTCGCCAACGCCATCCAGCGCGGACTCACGTCCGCGGCTACTCCCTCGTTCCGTAGCCGCCGTCGTGAGACGGCGCTCACTCGCCCGCTCCCGTTCACCCCATTCGCCAACGCCATTCAGCGCGGACTTCACTCACGTCCGCGGCTACCTCTTCGCTCCGTAGCCGCCGTCGTCCAGACGGCGCTCACTTCTCCCCTCCCGCATTCCCATTCGCCAACGCCATTCAGCGCGGACTTCACTCACGTCCGCGGCTACTTCCTCACTCCGTAGCCGCCGTCGTCCAGACGGCGCTCACTCGCCCGCTCCCGCTCATCCCATCCGCCAACGCCGTTCAGCGCGGACTTCACTCACGTCCGCGGCGACTTCATCGCGTCGACCAGATCGAGCCCAACTCGTGCGCCTCCAACTTCTCAAACCGCGCCCCACCCGCCCGAGTACGTACGGACAACGCCTGATCCCCCACCCCGGGCTGGAACGGCATCGGGACATAGACGCGCCCCTCACTGGCAAAAACCTCCAGCCCCGTGCGGTCACAATAGATCGTCAGGCGCTGGCGACCGTCCCGCAGCGGCGCCAACACGCGCGTGCCCTGCACCGTCAGTTCCTGCTTCGAGGCGTCATAGGCCACCACCGCCCCGCGAACCAGGAACTCCACCGTCGTCCGATCCCCTGGAACGAACTCCGCGCGCAATTCCACCACCTCCGCGTGAATGCCCGCCAGGGGATTGCCTCCCGCAGCCTCCAGCGTCACACCGTCGAATCGATGCGTCTTCACCCGCAACGCTTCCAACTCCCGAGCCGGCGTGAACGTCATCCGCGGACCTTCGCTGGTGGACACCAGCCTCAGCTCCAACGGAAGGGTCATCGACTGGTTGAACGCCATGCCCTTCGTCTCGGTCTGGAACCACCCAATCTGAATCCGGCGCCCATCCGCCGCGGGAAGATCGCTGAACGTCT
Source organism: Verrucomicrobiales bacterium (assembly GCA_020845805.1). Taxonomy (GTDB): domain Bacteria; phylum Verrucomicrobiota; class Verrucomicrobiia; order Limisphaerales; family CAIMTB01; genus CAIMTB01. Next base: position 1,120 of record JADLFD010000525.1, read on the forward strand.
GCGGCGCATAAAAGCCGCTCCCGCGATGACCCGGTAACCGGCTGTGCTCCGGCTGGAATCGCACCCCGTCAAACGTGCCGACCGCATACTCGCTGTTGGCTCCAAGCAAAACCCACTTCCGACGCGTCGCATCACCGTCGACGGCCAGTTCGAAGAAGTCCGGACACTCATGCAGGTAGTTCGATCCGGCCACGCCTTCGGTCACGCTGGCCAGGGTCCATTCCCTCAGGTTCGGCGAGGTGAAGAAATGCACTGTGTGCCGGCCGCCGCTTTGCGTGACATACAGGACCATGACCCATTTCTGAGTGGGCTCATGCCACATCACCTTCGGATCGCGATTGCCGCTGGTGATCTCCTTGAGAACGGGGTTCCCGGCGAACTTGGTGAAGGTGCGCCCATCCGTGCTCGAGGCGATGCATTGGACCGTCGGATTGCCCGCCGCGGTATAGATGAGCACGAGCGGAGGTTCGGCCTCCGTGCCCAGGCCGCTGGTGTTCTTCCAGTCCACCACGGCGCTTCCACTGAACATGGGTCCCAGGTCATCCGGCAGCAGTGCTTCGCCCAGTTCCTCCCAGCGCACCAGATCGCGACTTACCGCGTGGCCCCAGTGCATGTTGCCCCAACTCCAGCCATACGGGTTGTGCTGGAAAAAGAGGTGGTACTCGCCGTTGAAGAACACCATCCCGTTCGGGTCGTTGTTCCACCCGCGTCGCGGAGAGAAATGGATCTGCCCGCGCAAGGGTTCGCGGTACAGGGACTCGCCCCCTTTGATCACGTCGCTGCGCTCGATCGCACCCAGGCCCCAGGAGTCCTCCGGCAACGCGTCCACTTGCAGCGTCAGCGCTCGACCTGCCCAATCCGCCACGTCCATCGGCGCCCACCAATCCGCGTCGGCGGGCGCCAGTTCGACCTCGTTCCGGACCACCACCTTTCCTTCCGCCCACAAGGTCAACACGCGCTTGGGCGCCCCATTCTTGATGGGCAGATGAAGATAGCGCCCGGCACCGGTGAACTCGCGCCGCACGTCCTTCAGCAGTCCCGGTGGCTTCCGGTCCGTCTGCACCACGTGATCCACATTGAGATGCCCCCAGCCACCTTTGGCCTGGTCCACAATGTGGAGCACCGCCTGCTTGCCGCGAAACTCCGTCACCTCCCACCAATCTGCCGCCAGCGCTTCGGTCCCGCCCGCGCGATCGTTCGGACCCGTCGCGCGACGGACCACCTTCCCGTCGACGTGGAGTTCCAGCGCCAGCTTCTCCGCGTTCTTCCCGCCACCGATCAGAAACGACAGGTAGCGCCGTTGAAGAGTGAACTCGGGAGATACCAACGTGCCGGTGGAATCATCGCCCTGGAAGAACGAGTTCACCAATCCCTTCCCTTTGAACCCGCTGACCGTCATCTGGCCGGGTAGGGTCCCCCGCGCTGGCCCCGGTCCAAACGCTTCGCCAGTTGTCCTCCACGCTCCATAGGTCTCCCCTTCAAAGTCCGCGACCAGGAGATCGTCCGCAGCGGCCACGGATGCCGGAGCACCCAGCAGGGTAGCGCCAGCGAATACCGCGACAAGCACACCTGCCCATCGCGGGCAGCCAGCAAGGAAGGAACGAGAGATCATGGAAGCGAAGCTCGGTGAGCCTTCGTACCTTGCCTTGCGCTCCAGGCCATTCCAAGCCTCGGCCGCGCACAGTGACGGCCGACATGGGCGCGCGGCGTCGTCGCACCACTCGCGCCCAAAGCGGCTACTTCCGGAGTCGATAGAACGCCGCGCCCGTCGTCGCAGGCACTTCGAACGTCCCTGCTCCGGAAAGCGTTCCCGCCGCGGCGACTGGGGTCCAACCCCCGCCGACTCCCAGCGCGGCACGCGTCTCCAGCACAAAGCCCGCCGCCGCCACGCCCCACGACAAAGTGAGTCCGCTCGCGGAACGCGCCGCGGTCAGCCGCGGAACGGCCGTCACCGGCACCACGCGCACCAACTGGATCGCATTCACCGCCGGTTGATGTCCGTTGCCTTCCACTTCCGTGGGCGCATCCCAGGCCACCGAGACCGACACGGTCCCGTCCGAGGCGGGTTTCACGTTGTTGAACTGGACGTAGTTCCCGCTCGGGCGCGTGCCCGGACTGGTGCTGTCCATGCGCTGATAGCCTGGCGACTGCGCGTAAGTCAGCCCGGTCTGCGACTTGCCGTAGTAGGTGGGGTAGCTCCCCTCACCAGCCACGCTGTAGACTTGCCGATAGTCGGAGGAGAAATCGAAACCGACGCTGTAGACGAGCACATCGTACGTCCCACTGGGAACGCCGCCGAGGGTGTACGTCACCGGGTCGCGCGAAGCCCCCGCTGACAGGAACCCCTGCAACAACACGCCGTCCGCGTCCTCAGTGGTGCGTGTGCCGCTGTACCAGGTTTCGGTGTTCGCCGAGACCGACAACGTCACCGGCGACGACCCACCCGTCGCGTCGTGCAAAGCCACGCCATCGAACGTGAATCCGTTGAGGTTATTCCAGTTCTCCTGGGGGATCGCACCCGCCGCTTCCGTGGCGCCCAAGCCGCCACCCACCGAACCACCGCCGCCGCCAAAGAAGTTGATCCCCACGTAGGGTTGCCAGGGAGAAGGCTCACTGGCACCCACGGTCAGCGTGCCCTCCGCGCTGGGCGTATCCACGCCCGCCACGCTCACCACGCAGCGGTACTTCCTGCCGTGGTCCGCAGCCGAAAGGGCCGGGGTGATGTAAGCCGCCCGCACCGCGCCGGGAATATCCACCCCGTCGGCCTGCCACTGGTAATAGACTGGACTGGTGCGCGCGTTGACCTTGATCGCCAACCGCGCGCGCCCGCCGATCCCGGAGGTCACATTTGCCGGCTGCGTGGCAAACTCCACCACGCCCAAATCCGGATTCACATACGTCGAAACCCGTTCACCGCCCAGGACCGGCAACTCGGCCGCAGGCGGTGTGGCCGACCCATTCGGTCGCGCCGCAACATTCAGATACACATCGCCGCCCCCTTGTTTGAGCAGGCCGACGAGCAGATAGCGCTGCCCCGCCGCCAGACTCGACGAGGTGCCCAGGATCGCCTCGTCAAACACGCGCGGCGACGTGGCGAAAACACCCAGTGAACTAAGATTCGCCTCGCTCGCATCCGTGCTCAGCCGCAACTCGGCTTCATTGTCGTTGTTGACGAAGAAATCGTAGGCGCCGGATTGGCTGGGACTGAAGAACGCGCTCAGCCGGGCACCGTAGTTGTCCGATTGCGGATCCTGGTTCAATTGGAAGCCGCGCACGTACTCCACGCGATCCGCCTTGCCCGATTGGAATTTGGCGTCATCCAGCAGCGCCTGCAGGTTGTCACCCGCCACTCCGAAATAGATCTCCTTGGTCACCCAGCCGTTCACCCGCTTCCACGCCGTGAACGCAATCGATGACTCCGGTTGGATCGCGGTGCCACTGGCATCCCGCACGCCACTCACCTTCAGCGTGTATCGAGTGCCCTCCGACTGCGCGGCGGTCGCCAGGGTCACCACCCGCGCGTCCCCGGCGTCCAGCGTGACCGACGCGATGCTCACCGCGGGCGTCAGCGAGAAATTGGCGGGCACCACGGTGGCCGCGCTCAGCGGGCGCGTGAACTTCACGGTCACGGTGTTCAAGGACGGCGATCCAACGGCACTGGCCAGCTCCGGCGAAGGCGCCTTCGTGCCCGAGTTCACCAAAGCTTCGAGTTGCGCGTCCGACAGCGCCGGCTCCGTCGACAACACAAACCGATCGAAGATCATCCCCGCTTCGCGCGTCCCCACCGTGAGCACCTGGACTACTCCCAGCTGGGCCGCACTCACTGCGTACACGGTGGCGTCCGTCTCCCGGACCCAGGCATAGGCGTTGTCCGACGGCGCGGTCCCGTCGTTGCTGCGCGAACGGTAGTAGTCCGCCTGCGCCGCCGCCCCGGGTGTGCTCAACGCGCCGAAGGCGGTCGCAATCCAGGAGCTGTTCGCGGTGAACACGTCCCCCGCCGTCCGCGTCTCGTCCGCACGCCAGCGATAATACAGGTAGTAGGTTCCCGCCGTGGCGAACTGCAGCTGGAACTGCGCGAAGCTGTGCGGCGAATCCCCCGTGCTGTTCGTGCCGTCGGCAATGATCCCCCCGCCGCCGCTGGCGTTCGCCTCGGACTTCACCTTCCACGACTCCGGCGTCCCCGCAATCAGGATGCCCTTCACCTCCGGCTCCCAGGCCAGGTAGTGGTCCCCCGCGCCCTGGTTCACCACATCCGTCTCCGAGTTCGCGAGCGCTTCCAACTGCGCATCACTCAACGCGGGTTCCGTGGAAAACACGAACCGATCAAAGATCATGCCCGCCTCGCGCGTTCCAACGGTGAGCACCTGCGGCGAGGCCAGCTGCGCGGCGTCCACGGTGTACACCGCCGTGTCCACTTCGCGAACCCAGGCGTACGTGTTGTCCGCCGGGGCCGTGGCATCATTGCTTCGAGACCGATAGTAATCACCCTGCGCACCCGCCCCGGGCGTGCTACGTGCCCCGAACGTCGAACCAATCCACGAACTGTTGGCGGTGAAAACATCCCCCGCCGTCCGCGCCTCGTCCGCACGCCACCGGTAGTAGAGATAGTAGGTGCCGGCCGTGGCGAACTTCACCTGGTACTGCGCGAAGCTATGTGGCGAATCCCCCGTGCTGTTCGTGCCGTCCGCCACCAAGCCCGCCCCGCCACTCGCGCTCGCTTCGGACTTCCGCGTCCAGGTCTCGGGCGTCCCCGCGAGGAGCGCCGAAGGCGACTCGGCTTCGAAGGCCACATGACTGGCGCTCGCACCTTGCAGGATGGTCAACCCGTGGGCCTCCACCGCCCCCAGGGCGGTGACGAAACCGAAGGCGAGCGCAAAGGCGACCTGACAAGTCTGCTCAGAGCGCAACAAAGGGTCGGAAGAATGTCTGTTCATAGGCGCATCGAGTGATGGTGTGGGGCGGGAAACGCTGGCGGTTGGTTCTGGTTCCCAGGGGATTTCCCGGACCCTTTCTCCCACCCGGAAAAGCCCTCCCCTGCGTGAGGCGAATCCGGCGTCTCCCCGCGGCACGCGACAGGTCATCCCGCGGTCAGGCGCTCTCCAGAGAGCCCTGGCGGGGGGCGAATTCATCGCAGGACCGGGGGGACGCTCAGTACATCTCAGGAGCAACCTCATTATTCCAA
>JADLFD010000526.1 GCA_020845805.1 Verrucomicrobiales bacterium
CGTCCGGACGTGGGCTCGGGGTCTGGGTCTCATCCCCGCGCAGGTCCCGGCACAGACACTCGGTCAACTGGCTCAGGAGCACCTCCACGGCGGGCGGCGGCGTGGAGGTGACGTCATGGCGGATGAAGTTCAACCCGCGCAGCCGGGCCGGCATCTGGAACGCCAAGGGGTCCAGCGCCACCGGGAACATCCGGACATCGGGACGCGTGAGCAATCCGAGCACGTACAATCTCCAGACCGGATCCGCGACCATGTGCGCCTCCGCCAGCGGCAGCACGTAGTTGATCTCGCAATCGGTCGGAACCGCCAGCGGCTGGTCCTGGCCCAACTCCGGGCGGCTGCGAAAGAACACCGGGATTCCCTCCATTGTCTCGAGTCGGAACCAACGATAGATCTCATAGGCGATGGCTTCGCCGGCCGCGAAGTCAGGGTGCCAAAGCACATAGATCCGGACCGGAGCCGCGGAGGCGGTCGCGGGAGGAGCCGAGGGGGTTCGGCCGCGGGGCGAACGGGCGGGAGCGGATTTCATGACGGAGGTCGTCAGCCTGCCGGCTCGGTCTCGAATTGCGAGCCCCCAACCGTGGCCTGGTCCCGACGCAGGGAAATCCACCTCGAGCTCAGCTCGGCGCATCCAGGGTTTGTCGGACCGTCTCGAGCAGGTCGTGCATGGCGATGGGTTTGAGGAGGAACGTTTCTCCCGCCATCGGTTCGAAAGTGGGGCCGGCGGCGTCCGGGTTGTAGCCCGAGGTGAACACCACCTTCAGCCCGGGAGTGATCGCCCGGAGCCGTTCGGCGAGCACGCGTCCGCTCACGCCGCCGGGCATGACCAGATCCGTCAGCACCATCGCCACGTCCTCGGCCAGCTCCGGCCATTGCGCCAGGGCCGTGGCGCCGTCGGCGGCCGATCGTACGCGGTAGCCATGGCGTTCGAGCACCGCCACGGTGGCGGCCCGGACGCTGGGTTCGTCTTCGACGACCAGGATGAGTTCGCCTGCGCCGCGCCGCGCCGGAGGCGTCATCCCGGAGCTCTTGATCGCATGAGCCTCGACACCGGCCGGCAGCAGCACTTCGAAGGTGGCACCTTGACCAGGCGTGCTGGCGACCTTCAGGAAGCCCTGGTGCTGTTTCACGATGCCGAAGACCGTTGCCAAGCCGAGGCCGGTGCCCTCCCCCACGCCTTTGGTGGTGAAGAACGGCTCGAAGATACGCGGCAGAACTTCCGCGGCGATGCCGACCCCGGTATCCGTGACGCGGAGGCGCGCATAGCGACCGGGAGGGATCCCGCCCGCCTCCTGCGTCAGTTCCTGTGAATCCGTTTCCACCGTGAGCAGCCCCCCCTTGGGCATGGCGTCGCGCGCGTTGACCGCGAGATTCATCAACACCTGGTCGATCATGCCGGGATCGGCACGTACCAGAAGGGCTTCCGAGTGCAGCCGCACCCGCAATTGCACATCCGCGCCAATGATCCGTTGCAGCAGACGCGCCAGGCTGTTGACCGCTTCGTTCAGATCGAGCGTCTTCGCCTGCATCAGCTGCCGACGGCTGAAAAGCAGGAGCTGGCGCGTCAGCCCGACCGCCCGCTCGGCGGCGCCGCGGATCTCGGCCAGGGCTTCCTCCACATCGGCGGGCAGCCCCGGCGTGGACGAGGCCAGGGCGGTCTGCAGCGTGATGACGGCCAGGAGGTTGTTGAAATCATGGGCCACCCCGCCCGCGAGCTGACCCACCGCATCCATCTTCTGCGCATGACGCAACTGGGACTCCAGCTGGACCTCGCGCGTGATATCCACCGCGACGCCGAGCACCGCGCGCTGGTTGGTGCCGGGATCTTCGAACGGGATCTTGACGGTTTGGTAGATCCTCGCCTGCCCGTGGACATCGGTCAGCGTTTCCTCGGGCACCTTCTTCAGCGTCCCCGCTTCCAGCACCTCGCGATCGTCCCGCATCACCGCCTCGGCTTCCGCGGGGTGCCTCGACAGCTCGCGATCGGTGAGCCCGGTCATCTGATCCGGCCGCAACCCCATCGCCGCCGCCGTCGATCGGTTGACGAACAGGTAGCGCCCCTGCGCGTCCTTCGCGAAAATGAAGTGCGGCACCAGGTCAATCACCTCGCGCAACAGCAAATCCAGCCGTTTCACGGCCTCCTCGGCCCGCCGACGCTCGGTCAGGTCGCGCAGGAAGGCGGTGAACAACGGCGGCTCCGCATCGATGGGAGCGAGGGACACCTCCACCGGAAACTCATCGCCTTCAGGGCCGAGGGTGGTCCACTCCATCACGCGCACCCGCGGCTCCACACCGAGGCCGAGCCGTTCCGAGAGCTCCGCGCGGTAAAGGGCGCGCAGTCGCGCAGGCACCACCAGGTCCACGAGGTCACGCCCGGTGGCAGACGACGCCGTGAAACCGAAGATCCGCGTGGCACCGGCGTTCCAATCCATCACGCGACCGCTCAGATCCAGGGTGATCAGCCCGTCGGAAACGCTCTCGAGGATCCCGGCCTTGCGCGCCTCGCTCGCGCGCAGTGCCGCTTCCCGGGCGGCGAGATCGGACGCCAGGCGGTTCACCGCCGTTCCGATGCGCGCCAACTCGTCATCCCCCTCGGCCGGCAAACGCAAATGCCGTTGGTCGGCGGCGTAGGCCTCCACGCCGGTAAGGAGCAGGTTGAAGCGCAGCGTGAAAGTGCGGTGGAAATACCGCCAACCCACCAGGCAGACGAGCAGCGACGCCAGCCCCATGGCCAGGGAACGCTGCAGGATGCCCGTCATCTCCGCCCGCTTGGGTCCGGCCAGATCCGCCTCGACCAACAGCACGGCGATCCTCGAGGCGCGCAACTCCCCAGGCAGCAGCCCCAGAGGAAACGGGAACGCGGCACGGAAGACCGTGCGCCCCTCGAGGACTTCGGAGTGCGCGGTGCGGGTGGTCCGACTGCGCTCGAGAAGGGATCCTGCGCCCCACCAAGCGGTCGCTTCGAGCCGCTGTCCCGGAAGCCTGGCCTCACTGGCCAGCAGGACGCCCCCCTGCTCATCCACCACCACCGCGCGGACCATATCCGGCACCAGCATCAGCCGTGCGAGTTCACTGCGAGCCTCCGCCGACTCGCCACGGCCCAGCCAGCGTTCGAGCGCGGGAACCACCAGGTTCCCCATGGCCATCGTCCGCCGCCGCGTGAGGCGCTCCACTCCCCGGTTCGACCGGTAAAAATCATGCACGAACGCCAATGCCGTCAGGGCCACGGCGAGCAGCACGAGCGCGCCAGGAACCCAATACTGCAACGGCAGTCGCTTGGAGGTCATGGCGCGGCGGAGGGTAGCAAACCCGTCTCGAGCAATGCCTCCGGCTCCACCGCCTTCAGCAGCAGGCGATGCGTCAACATCTCGCTCGCCAACCGCCCCAGCGCGGCGCCCAGGCCGTTGGTGCCCTTTCCCAACAGGCGGCGATTCTCCGCTTCATCCGGAAACTCCAGCAGCTCCAGCGAGGCCTGGAAGGCTTCGGCGGTCGTCCCCTCCCGCACCGCCATGCGCCGCGCCGAGTCGATCGGATCATGCCTCAGGCGGGCCTGGGCCAGAAACCATCCGCGCACCAGGGCCTGCAGCGACTCGCGTTCCTCCTCCACCAATTCCACGCGCGTCACCAGCACATCCACGATCTCACCCGGAAGGCGCGTGCTGTCGAAGACCTGATGCGCCCCGGCGGCCAGCAAGCGTGAGCGCACCGGCTCGAATGTGACCACTGCCTCCACCCGCCCGGACTGGAAGGCGTCCTCGTGCTGATTCAACGGCACCGTCTCCACCTGAACGTCCTGCGGTGACATCCCCGACAGCGCCAGCGCCCGCGCCAGCACGTAGGCCCCCAGGGCCCCGGATTCGACGCCGATTCGGCGTCCACGCAGATCCAACATGGAGGTCGCCGCCGGCCGCGCGAGGATGACATCCGCTCCCCGCGAGACGTCACACACCAGGATGAGGCGCTGGCCGGGATTCGATTCTGCCAACAAGAGTGCTTCGTCCGCCGTGACCGCCGCCACGTCGATCGCTCGATTGCGATAGGCGCGAATCACCTCCGTGGCAGAAGGAAACTCGAGAAGTTGGATCGGAGCGCCCCCGAATAGACCCAGGTCCCGTGCCAGGAAGAGCGGCTCGTAACCCGGCCAGACATTGGATCCCACCCGCAGCGTCGCCGGCGAGGCTCGGCCGCAGCCCCCGCCAGCACCCCAGAGCAAGGAAACAACCGCGAGCAGACCCAGTCCCGACAACATTCGCGCCCTCGTCGACATAACTCAGACCCCTTGGTGGACTGCGTCGAAATCCCGCCCTCCCATGGTGAGGATGGAAGGGAGTTAACGACGTCCACGCCCCTGGACTCAATCCTGAATCAGGCGCTCCCAACTCCCGGGGCAGCCAGGACTCACGACTGACGCTCCCGCGCGGTCAGGCGCACGGTCAGCGATTCGTAGCCCATCGTGCGTTCGTAGCGCGACTCGCGCTCCACCCGTTCCTGGGCGTTCAACACGGTGACGCCA
>JADLFD010000527.1 GCA_020845805.1 Verrucomicrobiales bacterium
CCGAGACGCTGCGCACCTCCATGCGCGTCGTCTCCAGCTCATAGGGAAACGGCTGCTCCACATACAACAGCATGCCGTAGATCCGCGGATGCTCGTCGCGCAACTGGTCGAGGATCTGGTTCACATAAGCCGGCTCCGTGACCGTGCAGTTGAAGTCGGCGCTCAGCCAGTCCACCCCCGCCGCACACGCGAGGAATCCCACCGTCACCAGGCGGCGAGAGTCCCATGCGGCATCGTTTCCACGCAGTTTGATCTTCAGGCAGCTCAACCCATCGCGACGAATCCAATCGTCCAGGAGCACCGGGTACCCGTCTTCAGGTGCGACGCCCTGGGATTCCGAGGGAGCCACGGGATCCACCCCGCCGACGAGGTGCCAGGCCCGCAACCGATCGCGTCGCGCAACCAGGAAATCCGCCGGGAACTTTCCGCGAAACACGTCGCCGTATCCGGCCTCGGCCTCGAGGAAGGCCGCCAGGTCGCGGTTCATGAACTCCCCGGTGTAGGTCGCATACACCGGCTGTCCCAGGACCTGACCGTAGGCGTCATGGAGCGCGAGATCATAGGCCGAGGCGGTGATGAGCGCCGCCAGCCAGGGCATGGCCTCGCCCCCGCGCCGCGCGTTCTCTTCGCCCAGGATGACCCCCAATCGGTGTTCCACGAAGTCCCAGCCGATCTCCACCGGATGCCCACGCTCCTCGAACGCCGGCCAGGCCCGGGTGAGCCGCGAGGCCAACGCGATCATGGCCTCCAATCGCTCCTGGTAGGATAGGGTGGAAGGCCATCCCCACTGCACGCTGAGCGGCGTCTCGCCCCAGCCCGAAGCTTCGCGACCGTCACGGGTTCGGACGCGAACCCGCACGCGCAGGAGGTTCACGGCGCTCAAGGTCTCGCGACCGAACTTGAGGGGCACGCGCGTGCGAATGGGGATCAACCAGGCTTCAGTCCCCACGACTTGAACGTCGGTCAGCTTGCTCATGCGGTGAGGACCGGAGCCTGCCGACGACGGTCCCCGGATCGAAGCTCAAACCGGACCGTCTGCCTGCCCCGAGGTCGAGAGGTCCAGGGGCCGAGACGCACTCCCCTCCGCCGCGGTGGTTACGTCTCCGGGGCGAGGCGAGGGGTTCCGCGTCGGGCACGGAACCATCGTGAGAGCCGGCTGAAGCACAGCACCCCAACCAGGACGAGCACGGTCAGCCAGAGGGCCGGCGCCGGATCCTGGAGATGCGCGGGCACATAGCGGAACCACGGGATTTGCACGAGGGGCTGGTTTAGGAATCCGATGATCGGATGGAAGGCGAGGAACTCACCCACGTACGCGACGCCCACAAACAGAAACCAGCCCAAGAACACGGTCACGGCACACGCCAGCCTTCCGGTACGCGAGGCAGCCCAGGCTGCCAACCGCACCGGCCACCAACGCGGACGCGCTTCGCGGGTGCGGAGGAGTCCGAATCCCGCCAGCGTGCGCCACTCGCGCTCGGAGAGCTGTTCCTCCCCCAACGCGCCGCGCTGCACGGCTCGCACCACTGCCGAGGCATACACCCGGCCGGCGAGACCGCGCCAGACGAGTAGCGAACCGAACACGACGAACCCCGCGAACACGAAATGCCGGTCCAGAATCGCTCGTGCCTCGGCCTCGGTGAGTTGATTCCAATCCGGCGCGCCCGGAGGGAAGGTGAGTGACTGCGCCGCCGCCGCGGGATCGAGACCGGCCTTGACCAACTCCTGGATCCGCTCGGAGGTCCTGGCCTGCGGCAGAAAGGCGGGCCAGGTCTTCAAGGCCATGGCTCCCACATTCAAGAAAGCGCCCAGCACGGCCAGCGCCGCGCACCCGGCCCACGCATGGCGTACCAAGGTCCAGGTGGTGGACCAGCGCCAGAACTCCCGCCATTGCCCCGTCACCGCCTGACGCGCCAGCGCCAGCGGCAGGTAAAACATGGCGCCGACGAAGAGCATGATCCCCAGCCAACTCACCGCCGGGCCGACCAGAAACTGCTCATACCCTTTGTGAAACGAATTCTGCCAGCCCCCCCACCATCCCAACTGCATCAGGACGCCCGCGGGCAGGGTCAGGGCCAGGGTGTTCAGCAGGCCCTGCCAGCCGGTGCGAAAATTGGCGCGTAACGACCCCAGCCAACGCCGTGAGGTCCCCCCATCGGCCGCTCCCATCGTTCCCGCCGGCAACGCTCGGAACCAGTCCGGCGCGTGCACGTGGGCGGCCAGGGCCGGATCCGGAGCCAGCCCCAGGGCAAGGGTGCGCCCCGGCCGACCGGCATGGCGCCACCAAGTCTTCACCGCCGTCCGGCACGTCCATCGCTGCAGCCAGCCAAACACCAGAACCGCGCCCAGCAAGGTCTGCGTCAGCAGGGCGCCGACGGTCCATTTCCAGGGCACGGTCCAGAGCCGGCGCGCCCATCTGCTTCGAACGGGGCGCCGCGCAGTGGAGGCCTGGTCTTCGGCGGCGGACGATTCCGGCAAGGGTTGGGAAAGTTCAGTCATAGGGCCTCCTCAGACAACCGCCTCCTCCAGCACGCGCCCTTCGCCGTGCTCGACCCGCACGCCCAGGTAATGGCCCACCGTGGAAGCGACATCCACCTGCTGTACCGTCTTGTCCACCAGCACCCCCTTCGGGACTCCAGCCCCCACCATGAGCGCGAAGATTTCGTGCGCCGATCGGGAGTTGAAATGGTGCTGACACGGCACCGGCGCCAGAGGGTTGGAATCGCGACCGCAGTCCGGGACGATGACCATGACCGTGTTGTCGCGATAGGCAGGATCCGCCTGCACCGCGTTCCAGATTTCGCGGATGCCTTCATCCATGATGGAGATGCCGGTGGTGTAGTGACTGAGATAGCCCCAGTGGACGTAGTCGCAGTCGTTGTAGTTCACCATGAGCAGACGCGGACGAAGCTCCTTCAAGGCGCGCAGGGTGAGGGTGGTGAGCAGGCGATCTCCACGCGGGTTGACCAACCCCGATTCCCCATAGTGCTCGCGCCACCGTTCCCAGA
>JADLFD010000528.1 GCA_020845805.1 Verrucomicrobiales bacterium
AAGGTCTCGCGCAGCAGCGTGAGCGTGAAGCTGAGTCCGCACACCACCCAGAAGCGGCGCACGCGAAACAGCTCCTTCACCTGCGCCATGCTGAATCCCCCCTTGTCCTCCGGTGCCCCCGTGGCCCCGGTCGGCGCCACGCTGCCGCCGCTGTGATGTGCGCGCGGCAGCACGAGCCAGCAGAGGATGAGGATGGCTCCGAGCACGGCCGCAGGCCCCGCCATCACCCACCGCCAGTTGCTGCCCGGCAAACCCGCAATCCAACCCGCCAGGAAGGAGGCACACGCCCCGCCGAACACAAACCCCAGCGACAGGACCGCCATGGCGAACGCATGCCAGCGGGAGGGAAACCAGTCGGGCACCAGCTTCACCATCGCTCCCCAGCCCACCGAGCCCGCCAGCCGGTTGAAACTGTAGATCACCGTCAGCGCGCCGAGCGTGGGCGCCAAACCTCCCATGACCCCCATCACGCCAACCAACAGCAGGCTGGCCAGGAAGCACACGCGCCCGCCGAGCCGATCAATCACCACCCCGAAGCCGAATTTTCCGATCACATACGCCACGGTGCTGATGCTGGCGATCTGGCCCAACTGCTCGCTGGTCGCACCAAACGCATCCCGAAGCATGGGGATGGCGACCGAGAGATTCTTTCGGCAGAGGTAGATGCCGATATAGCCGAGCACCAGGACGGCGAGGTAGAGCGCACTGCGCCATTCGACCGACGACTCAGGAGTGGCGCCCTGGGGCGCTTCGGCAGAACGGTTTGGCATGGGTGCGGACACAGGTCGGGGCGCCCGCCACGCTGGCTCGCAGCGGTGCCGAACTGCCGGCGGTCGGGCGGCGCATCGTCACCAAGGTGCGCGACAATCTCAAGCGGTCTGCGCGCGGATTGCGTGACAGATCCGTGACAAGCCGCACGACCGCGATGCCTCACCCGGGCCCGTGCGTGACGTCAGCCCGAGAATCCAAACCGGTATCCCACCTCTTCCATGGAGATCCCCAACGATCGGGAGACATGCTTCGCCGCCAGCATGCTGGCGGCGCCCTTGATCAGGCGGTCCGTCTCCGAGGCGCTCAAGGGCATCCCCTCATGCTGGATGCCACAGACGCGGAATCCGCGCTCCAACAACTCCGCGAGGAACTCCGTCGCCGCCACGGGATCGTCGGTGATGTGCTGGCAGGGATGGGCGTGCCGCCGGAACTGCACTTGGTACTCAATGATGTACTTGGCGAGCATGGGGCCTTCCTGGTTGAGGCCAGAGTCGGCCGATCCCAGACCGAATCAATGCACTTGGGGCAGGATGGTGCCCCGACGCGCTCAATTGCCCGCGGACGCATTCTCCCGCGCGCGCGCCGCCAGGAACACCTGCCAGAGTCCCGCCTCCACGTTCACCTCCACGAAGAAGCGCGGTCGCAACTCGAACATCCCCACCATGCGCCACGCTTTTCCAGTCTTCTCCTCCAGTCGCGCATCCAACCGCGCCGCGGTCACCACCAGCGGAGCCAACGGTTCCTCAGGAACCTTGTCCCACCACCCCACGCGCTCCCAGGTGCGCAGATACCACGGCAAGGGCCAGTACCCGCTCTCCGGAGCCATGATCTGCACCGCCATGCGTCGTCCCTCGGGATGCACCGCGGCCACCGCTTCCAATTGCTCCAGCAGATTCCAAATGTCGGCCGAAGTATGCCCGTAGACCCAGGGATTCCGGAAGTCGGCGGCATACTCCCCCGTGGCTCGCGTGGACTGCACGGCCAGATGACCGGCACTGACCAACACGGCACAACCCAGCAGCGCCCGGGCGAGGGTCGCACGAAATCGGTGCCACAGAAAACCCACGCCGTACCCCGCCAGAACGAGCAGCCCATGGTAGAAGCCGAGCGCGCACCAGGGGGTCTTGTACGGAATCAACGCATAGACCGCCGCCAGCAGGACCGAGTAGACAGCCACAAAGAGGCCCAGAAAACGGGCCTTTCCTCCCAACCAGCCCCGCCCTGCCACACCCCACACTCCGATCAGGGCCCACCCCAGGACCGCGGCCTCAGTCCATAACGGACCGCTCCGCCAGCGGAACCACGCCAGTCGCTGGAAATAAAATGCCCACGGATGAATGTGTGGCGAGGCGCCCCCCGCGCGCTCCCCCCAGATCCAATAGGTGCGCAAGGCGTCCAGCGGTCCGGCGGCATTCGTGAAGAACGAGGTGAAGAGCAGGACGAACACCACCGCCCCGGCGAGGCCCGCGCTCCATCCGTGACGCCGGACTGCCTCCCACCACGGATGCACCAGGCCCGCCGTCCATGCCGCGGCGCCGCCGCCGCGGGAGGGCAAGTTGGCCGAGCGCCCGGCTGTCAGCGCAAGCTCGCGGAGTGAAATCCACTGCGCCACCCCCCATGCGCCGACCGCCGAAGCCAAGGCAAAGACAAAGGTCTCCTTGGTGGCATACATCAGGGCAACGCCCGCGCCCACCGCGGCCGCCCAGCCCGGACCCGGACGTCGCGAATAGCGCCACGCGGACAGCAACGTCCAGGCGGTGAAGAAAACCAGCGGCAGCTCGTGGATGTAGTAGCGGCTGTAGTAGACCATCACCGGTGAGACGGCCGTGAACAACCCTCCCACCGCCACCACCCCCCAGCCCAGTCCGTCCGCCGCAAGAGCCAGCAGCAGAATCAGGGCGATGCCGACCACCAGCGGGACCGAGCGCATGGTGCGCTCGTCCAACTCCACCGCCCCGCCCACCCCCTTCGCCACCGCCGCCACGGGCAGGGTCAGGTAGTAGAGAACGGGACCGTGGTATTCGTGTGGATCGTAGCGAAACTCGCCCGTGGCCCAGAGTTTCCGGACCTTGAACGCGTTGATCGCCTCGTCGTTATGCAGTGGGCGTCCCGCGAGATCACCGCAGCGCAGGAACAACGCCGCGGTGATGACGAGGAGGAGGAGGCCGGCCACGCCCCAGCGCTTCATGGCGCCGGTGTGCCGTAGACCTCGATCTCTTGCCAGCAGTTCAATGCCGTCAGACTGGTGCCCTTGCTGTACCCGCGCACGTAACGGGCCTTCACACCCTTCCCATCCGCCACTCGGCCAAATTGCGTCTCGAAATACTCCCGGTCCGTCCCCGGTCCACGCTTCGAAGAGTCGTCCGCGTCATTGTTGTACAGGACGGTGACGCCTTCCTTGAACTCAGGATCGTTCGACGCGAGCAGGATCACGTCGCGCGTGATCTGGATATAACGATGGTCATGCCACATGGCCACCGCAGCGATGGCATGGGGAGCCCCCAGGTCCACCTGCACCCACTGGCTGCCGCTGCGCATCTCAATCGCGTCGGAGTCAAACGCCTCCTTCTTCCCATCCGTCACCTGCGCAAGATCGCCGGTGAACGGCTTCACGCTGCTGGTCACGGGCTTGCCCGCGGCCACGTTCTTCAC
>JADLFD010000529.1 GCA_020845805.1 Verrucomicrobiales bacterium
ATCAACCCGCGTGGTACAGCGAGTGGACCGTGAGCTTTCCCGAGTGCGACGCCTCCCCAGCGACGGACGATGGAGAGGTTGGGGAGGTGAGGGGGGGATGTCAACGTCGCGTAGGTGAAAATTAGTGGGGGAAATCCGCTACGAAACTTGGCATGGAGGCAGCGCCTCGAAGGGAGGCTGGTGTCGCGAGAAGACATCGGCCGAGGCGGCCTCGGAGTGGTGGGTAAACCGAGAATCCCATTGACACAACGGGGCGGAGTTCGCGACAACGCGGGCGTCTTTCGGAAGAAAGACTCTCATTGCGAGTGGGCGAGGGACAACTGGCCTTACGACCCCACGGCAACCGGCGGTCTCCGGCAACGCGACCGTGTCCAGGTGCCAAATCCAGCCTTCGCCCATTTGGTGGGTGTGGGAGAGATGAGAAGAGCGCCGGTCCGTCGCTGGATCCTCTTCTCGTCGTCGAGAGGGGGCTTTTTTTTGCCCTGAATGCGCTGCCAGAAGATACCAAGCATGGACAAGGCACGTTCGTACATGAAGGCGCTGAAGTGCCGCGAGTGCGGGCACGAGTATCCGTTGGAGGCGACCCACGTCTGCGAGTTCGACTTCGGACCGCTGGAGGTCGTGTATGATTACGACCAGATTCAGGGACGGCTGACGCGAGACCTGATCGAGAGCCGGCCGCAGAGCATGTGGCGGTACCGCGAGTTGCTGCCCATCGCCGGGGAGCCGACGGTGGGGGCGCAGGTGGGGTACACGCCGTTGATCCGTGCGGAGCGCTTGGCGCGGCGGCTGGGGGTGAAGGAGCTGTGGATCAAGAACGACGCCGTCAACTACCCGACGCTGTCCTTCAAGGACCGCGTGGTCAGCGTGGCGTTGAGTCGTGCGCGTGAGCTGGGGTTCAAGACCGTGGCCTGCGCCTCGACTGGGAACCTGGCGAACTCGGTGGCCGCCAATGCGGCGGCGGCGGGCATGGCATCGTACGTGTTCATCCCGTACGACCTCGAGCAGGGCAAGGTGCTGAATTCACTGGTGTACGGCGCGCGCGTGATCGGGATCCGCGGGCACTATGACGAGGTGAATCGTTTGTGTGCGGAGATCGCGGGCAAGTACGGCTGGGCGTTCGTGAACGTCAACATGCGCCCGTACTACGCCGAGGGTTCGAAGTCGATGGGCTTTGAGATCCAGGAGCAGTTGGGCTGGCGCGTGCCGGCGCACACGGTGGTGTGCATGGCCTCCGGTTCGCTGCTGACGAAGATCCACAAGAGCTACCAGGAGTTCTCCAAGCTCGGGCTCGTGCCCTCCACGCCGTGGAAGATCCACGGCGCCCAGGCGACCGGGTGCAACCCGATCAGCGCGGCGCAGAAGGCGGGGCTGGATTTCTTCAAGCCGGTCAAGCCGAACACCATCGCGAAATCCCTGGCCATTGGGACGCCGGCGGACGGCTTCTACGCGCTGAAGGTGATGAAGGAGACCGGGGGCGCGTCGGACGATGTGACCGACGACGAGATTCGCGAGGGCATCCGCATGCTGGCGGAGTGCGAAGGCATCTTTGCGGAGACCGCGGGCGGCGTGACGGTGGGCGTGGCCAAGAAGCTCATCGCCAGCGGCAAGATTCCCGCCGACGAGGCGGTGGTGTTGTGCATCACCGGCAATGGACTCAAGACCCTGGACGCCGTGGTGGGTCACGCGGGTGAGCCCCGCGAAATCCGGCCCAGCTTGCGCGAGTTTGAAGGCGTGCTGGCGCAGGATCATCCGGACCTCGTCGCCTCCTGACACACGATGGCCGAACCGGTCTCGACAGCGCGGCCGGTTCGGCGCAGAACAACGCCACGACCGATCCCGATTGATCAAAGCCATGTCCGTCAAAGTCAGAATCCCCACCCCGCTGCGCAAGCTGACCCACAACGAGGAGTTGGTGCAGGTCGATGCCTCGACCGTTGGCGCGGCCATTACCGAGCTGCAATCCCGTTATCCGGGCATCAAGGAACGGCTGCTGGACGAGCAGGGGGCCGTGCGCCGCTTCGTGAACGTCTACGTGAACGAGGAGGACATCCGGTTCCTGCAGAATCAGCAGACCCCCATCAAGGATGGGGATGAGATCAGCATTATTCCGGCGATCGCGGGAGGCTAGGGGTGCGGGGACGCACGAGAAGGAGAACGAGATGCCAGCCAAGACTTCGAAGACCCAGGCCAAGCCCATCGTGAAGAAACCCGTTGTTCGGGGGGGGGCGAAGAAGGCCGCCTCCGGAAGTGAGCGCGCCAAGCGCCGTTTCTGGCTTACCTACCCGCGCAAGGAGATCACCAAGCCGGTGATCTGGGAGATGTCCCAGCGTTTCCGCGTGGTGTTCAACGTCCGCCAGGCGAGTGTGACCGAGGAGATCGGGATCCTGTGCCTGGAGCTCGAGGCTGAGCCCAAGGAGTTGCGCGCGGCCATCGCGTGGCTGGAGAAGCAGGGCGTCAAGGTCGAGCCGGTGGAGATCAACGTCATCGACGGCTGACGCCTCCGAGGCTGGGCCATGGCGCTTCTCGAGATCCGCGGGCTGGTCAAGTCGTACCGTCTTCCCGACGGCGAACCGACGGTCGTGGTGGACGTCGAGTCCTTCGACGTGGAGGCCGGGGCCGAGGTGGCGCTGAGCGGTGAAAGCGGGTCAGGCAAGACCACCTTCCTCAACCTGATCGCGGGTATTCTGGCGCCGGACCGCGGCACGGTGCGGCTGGCCGGCGCGGAGATATCGGCCTTCTCCGAGGCGGCGCGAGACCGCCACCGTGCCTTGCACGTCGGGTACATCTTCCAGACCTTCAACCTGCTCCAGGGCTACACCTGTCTCGAGAACGTGCTCCTGGGCATGTCCTTCGGGCCGGGGCCGAATCGTGCCACCGCGGAGGCCCTGCTCCGGCGCGTGGGGTTGGGCGAGCGGCTGCATCACTATCCGCGGCAATTGTCGACGGGTCAGCAGCAGCGGGTGGCGGTGGCGCGCGCGCTGGCCAACCGACCGAAGCTGGTCCTGGCGGACGAGCCCACCGGCAACCTGGACCACCGGTCCGCCCGCGAGGCGTTGGGACTGATCCGCGAGGCCTGCCGGGAGTCGGGCGCGGCGCTGCTCCTGGTGAGTCACGATCGCGAGGTGTTGGCGGGCTTTGGCGATCGTCGTGACCTGCTGGCTCTCAACCGTGCGCCACGCGCCCAGGAGGCGGCCTCGTGACCCTGCCGCTGATGGTGCGCAAGAGCCTGCGGCAGCATTTGCTGTCCACGCTGATCACCGCCTTCTCCATTGCGCTGGCGGGCGGGCTCCTGATGTCCGTGTGGGTGGTGAAGGATCAATCGCAGACCGCGTTCACGGGGGTGAACGCGGGGTTCGACGCCGTGCTGGGCGCGCGCGGCTCGAAGCTGCAACTGGTGTTGAACACCATTTTTCATCTCGAGGAATCCCCCGGCAACATCCCCGCCTCGGACTATCACGAGATCCGCGCCAACCCGGCGGTGCAGGTCGCCATCCCGATCGCCCTGGGGGACAACTATCTCGGGTACCGCGTGGTGGGCACGACCACGAATCTGTTCACCGACGTCGAGCACACGCCGGGTCGGCGATTCGACCTGGCGGCGGGTCGCGTCTTCGACCCGGGGCTGCGGGAGGCGGTCGTCGGCAGTTTCGTGGCGACCCGACTCGGCATGAAGGTAGGCGACCGGTTTCAGCCCTATCACGGGCTGATCTTCAATCCGGACGACCAGCACGCGGAATCGTATGTCGTGGTGGGGGTGATGCGGCCGAGCAACACCCCGGCGGATCGCGTGGTCTGGATCCCGCTCGCGGGCGTGCAGTTGATGGCCGGGCATGATCCCAAGGCGGCCAGCGATCTGAGCGGCGTGCTGGTGAAGTTCAAGAGCACGAGTCTCCTCACGGCGCGGCAACTGGAGTTGTTGTACAACAAGCAGGGCAACCGGCTGACGTTTGCCTGGCCCATCGCGCAGATCGTCTCGCAGTTGTTCAACAAGATCGCCTGGGTGGACCGGGTCCTGGCGTTGGTGGCGTATCTCGTCGCGCTGGTGGCGGCGGGATCCATCCTGGTGAGCATTTACAACACCATGAAGGAACGGCGCCGGGACATTGCCATCCTGCGCGCGCTCGGGGCCCGGCGGGGCACGCTGTTCGCCGCGATCATCCTGGAGGCCATGGCCATTGCCGCCCTGGGCATGGTGTTCGCCTTCGGAGTCTATCTCGCGATTTTGACCGGAGTGGCGGCGGTGGTGCGGGCGCAGACGGGCGTGGTGCTCGAGCCCTGGGTGCTGCATCCGGTGATGGCGCTGGCGCCGCTGGGCATGATCGGTCTGGCCGCGCTCTCGGGTTTGCTGCCCGCTTGGAAGGCGTACCAGACTCCGGTGGCGGAGAACCTTGTGCCGCAATCATGAGCGACGAACTCCTGGGGAA
>JADLFD010000530.1 GCA_020845805.1 Verrucomicrobiales bacterium
GGCGAAGCCTCCCGCCGCCGCGTGCGTACCGACGGTCTGCAGCGCGCGGTGTGCGATTATCTCGCCGGCATGACGGATCGGTATGCCATCCAGGAGTACGAACGCATCTTTGGCGTGCGGATCTAGGAGGCTGCGCCCCAGCGAACCGGGATTCTGCGGTCGGGAAAACCGCGTCTGGGGAGGAGCGCGATGGAGGATCCCGCCGTTGCCGAGGATCGCGGTTTCAGACTCGCCGATTGTCCCGATCCAGGGCGTGCGGCGATAAGGGATGAGGCGGTGCGCCTCAGGCCATGAACGACTGGGAACTGATCGAGCGGTATGTGCGGCACGAGGATGAGGTGGCATTCTCGGCACTGGTGCGACGGCACGCGGGACTGGTCCACGCCACCGCGAAGCGACTTGCCGGCCCACCCGTGGCGGACGATGTGAGCCAGTTGGTTTTCCTCCTGCTGTCGCGCAAGGCATCGAGCCTGGATCGGGACGTGGTGCTCCCTGCCTGGCTCTACCGGGCGACCTGCCATCTCGTCGCGCAGCTTCATCGACGGGAGGCGCGACGTCGGAAGCGGGAACGCGAGGCTGTGGTGCATGCCTCGCGCACCAGCCCGGAAGGGAACTCGGTCGAAGCGGGCACGTCCGATCTCGACGCTCACCTGGATGCGGCGATCGCCGCACTGCCCGTGGCCGAGCAGAGTCTGCTGGTGCACCGGTTTTTCGCGCGCCAGCGGTTCACGGATCTCGGGTCGGATCTGGGGATCACGGAGGAGGCGGCGAAGAAGCGTGTCCAGCGAGCGCTGCTCAAACTCCGCGATCTCCTCCAGAAGCAGGGAATCCTGGTTGCCGCGGACGTGTTGGCGGGGCATCTGCAGGAAGCGGTGCTGACGACCGTTCCGGACGCCTTGCTGGAGGGGATCCTGTCTCGGGTGAAGGGCGGCGAAGTGGGCTGCCTGCTCGAGCTGGATTTGCCGGGAGGCGGGGGTGGGATTGGTCGGGCCGTTTCGGAGCGTGGGCGCGGAGCGGTTTTGGGGGCGGCGGGAGCACTTCTCATGGGGGCGTTGATCGCCCTCCTGATCGGACGCTGGGCGCCCCCGGGCGAGGAGGCGGAGGGTGGGGCGAGGAGCAGCCTCAGGCGGGAGAGGATCACCGCGGTTTTGCCTGGGACGGTGGGGATCCGTGCCCGCCCGGCGCGCGCGCCTTTGGCCACCACGCTGCGTCTTTCGGTCGTGGACGCCCTCAGTGGCCGGCCGATTGCGGGGGCTTTGGTGGAGGAGAGGCGAGTGCACGGCGAAACCTCCGCGGGGCCGTGGAGTCATCCGACCGATGAGGCGGGGAGCGTGGAGATTGGGATCCAAGGACCCTGGTTTGAGCGCCTTGAGCTGAGGGTGGTGGCGACGGCCTATGTTCCGGTGGATCTTCGCTGGCAGTCCTACGAGTTCGAACATCCCACCTTGAACTACGAATGCCGCCTGAGTCCGGGCGTGACCTTCACGGGGCGGGTGGTCGACGAAGCGGGGCAGCCGGTTCCCGGCGCCACCGTGAGATGCCTAGCCAACGTGCACGCCCCAGTGGCGCGCCGTGAGAGCGGCTTCTCCCAACATGAGGTGGTGACGGATGCCGCGGGCGGGTTCCAGTCCGATCAAGTGCCCGAGATTGTGCCTCTGGTGAACCCCCGCCTGGCGGGAACACGCGGCGCACCGACGTTACGCGTGATCGTAAGCCATCCGGAGTTCCTCACGGAAGCGCGCGACATTCCGCCGCCGTCAGGCGAGGGATTCCAGGAGACGTTCGTGTTGAGGCGAGGGACTTCCTTTCGGGGCGTGGTGGTTGATCCGGATGACGTTCCCGTGGTTGGGGCGCGTGTGCGCGTGGCTGGGGCGGGCGCGCTGGGCGAGGTGGTTTCCGACGCACTGGGGGAGTTCTCAATCCCCCACGCACCTTCCTCGTTTGGTGGAGGATCCATCTCATTCGAGGTGAACGCCGGAGGTTTTCGGCCCTATTCCGGAGTGGTGATGACAGCCCTGGGTGCGGTCGATCGGTCGCATTTTGATGCGGAAGGTGTCCTGATCGGGACCGCACAACCGAACGACGACTCGGGGTCGTCCGGGTCCTCCACCGCCGTCCATCGTGCGTCCCTGGACGAAGCACCTGGATCATCCAGGCCCACCTTGCGGATCCGATTACACCCGGGGCCGTCGGCGTCGAGGGAGCTGGGCGGGAGGAACCTCCAGCCGGAAGGATTGCGGCTGACGGGGCGGGTGGTGGACGGTCGGACCGGGGAGCCGGCGTCGCGATTCCAGGTCACAGCGTTTCAGTCGGGTTCGACTTGGCGCTGCTTCCTGGGGGAAGGCCGCGACGGGATGTTGGATTGGGATTTGGGGGGCCGTTCCCTGCCGGGGTTCAGTGTCCAAATGGGTGTGGAAATCGCCGCGGAGGGGTTCCAGCCATGGATTGGTTCGGTGCACGATCTGGCAGAGGGAGGTTCGACTCCGCGGATCACCCTCGCCTCCGCCACCGAGACGAGGGCGGGCGTGAAGAGGGACGGGTGGATTGAGTTGCCGGACACCCGGGCGGCGGGCGGTGCTGGGGTGATTCCCGGTGGCTTGGGGAGCCGGTGGAATTTGAAAGCAGGGGAGGATTTCGACCCCCAGCTGGACTCGGCGCCCCGCACGGTAGCGGATGTGAACGGGCGGTTTCTGCTGGAGCTTCCAGAAGTGTCGGACGCGCTTCAGGTGCTTCATCCAGACGGTTGCGCACTGTTTCCGCTCGATGGCGCGGCGGAGGGGACGGTGATTCGCCTGGAGCCTTGGGCTCGGGTAGAGGGGGTGTTGGCGGGAGCGGATGGCTCTCCTTTGCCGGGATTGGTGCGGATTGGATCCGAAGCCATGAACGGAGGCAGTCAGGCACCTGGATTTGAATTCACCTGCGAAACGACGGTGGACTCGGCGGGGCGTTTTGTTTTCGAGCGGGTTCCGCCGGGCCGACACCGGGTGCGGGGGACGGATGTCGCCGCCTGGGTGGAGGCGCGCAGCGGAGCCACCACCGAGGTCCGCCTGCAACCTCGGTAGGCGGCGACGGGACACCATCTCGCCGGCGCTGTCGCCTGGTTGCCGAGATGTCGCCGCAGAGAGGTCGCCCGGGCGAAACCGCCCTGCTCTACAGAGCACGCCGGCTGCGTCAATGGCCGGGGTGGCGGGAGAGAAGGGATCCGGTTCCGACGAGTCCGAGGAGGCGGTGCTAGTTCGGAGACTTGGCGGCGGAAGCGCGAAGGTAAGCTGCGAGTTCAGCGAGGCGGTCCGTGTTGATCATGTCCACCCCGGCGGCGTGTTGCGCGCGCCACATTTCCTCGCGGTCGGCGGCACCCCAGAAGCGGA
>JADLFD010000531.1 GCA_020845805.1 Verrucomicrobiales bacterium
GACAACCTCGCGGCCTCGGTGCGCACCAGGGGAGATGTGTGCTTCAAAAACCCGGACACGGAAGCCGGATCCTGCCCTGGCTTCAGCTTGCGCGTGCGACTGGCATCGCCCAGCGCGCGGAGCACCCGCACCGTCGCAGCCTCGTCGAAACCTCCCGCCACGGCCTGATTCAACAACCGCTGCAACGCCTCGGCCGAGCCGGCGGCTCCGATCACCTCGATCCACGGCCCCGAACCGTCGCGCGCCAGCGGCCGGTCGCCCAACACCTGGACCAACACACGACCCACCTGCTCCGCCTTGAGCGCCTTGAGCGCAAACTCCAACTGCTTCTCGCGGCCTTCGGCTTTCCAATCGCCACTCTTCACCGACTCGATCCAGGGCTCGGACAGATCGTTGATGGTCAGCCAGAGCGCGTAGTCCAGCGTGCGATCCATCGGCAGCTCCAGCACACTCAGCGCCAACTCCGCCGCGCGGGCCGACGGGATCTTCGACAGTGCGCGCAACGCTTCCACGCGCACCTTGGGCGACTCATCCCGAACCAACCGGCTCAGCAGGGATAGCCGCGGGTCGTCGGCCGCGCGCACACCCAGCAGGGTGGTGCCGATCACCGTCCAAAGCGCCGCGCGTTTCATGCGTACGCGCGAGTGCCGAAGCCATGCGCCAACCGTGAGAGACATGCGGTCAGGTTAGGATGGCCTGCCAGACCGGCGCAACGCTCCATGCTGCACCGGAACGACATGGGTCCACACCCGCCACCGCGGCTTCAGCCGCACTCGAATCCTGCCGAAGGGATAATGGGTTTTTATGCGTATTTTCGTTCCTTCTGACGTATTTCCCGCAGCCGCCCCCCTCCCCTTCCACCGCCGGTTCACCCACCTAGTCGGGTCCATTACCTCAGCGATCTGCCTGATGGTCGGACTACGCGCCGGCGCCATGTCGGCCAGCCCCTGGCCTTTCGAGGAGATTCAACCCGACGGCACGCGTGCCACGCTCTTCGTGCGCGGAGATGAACACTACCAATGGCTGTCGGACTCCGGTGGCTACACCGTCCTGCGCGAGAACGGGTGGCTGGTCTACGCGCATCGCGACCACGTGGGCCGCCTGCGCGGCAGCGGACTGCGCGTCGGCACGCACGATCCCCGGCTCAACGGACTCTCTCCCGATCTCAAGCCCGCGCGTGAGTTCCAAACTCTGAGCCCGATCGGCGCCGCTTCGCCCACCCCCGGTTTCGGCGAGACCGCCTCCCCCACGCTCCCCGGACCCACCCCCGTCAATACCGGCACCTATCCGAATCTCGTGGTGCTGTTGCGCTTCGCCAACCATGCCGCGCGAAGTGTGCCTCCCGAGGCCGACCTCGACGTGCTGATGAACGCCGCCGGGGGTCACGCCACGCTCGCCCCTACCGGCAGCGTGCGGGATGCCTTCTACCAGAATTCCTATGGCCAGCTGACTCTCGATTCCACTGTGGCCTACTGGATCACGTTGCCTGAAACAGAGGCCTACTACGCCAACGCAGGCCGCGGCCTGACCACCCGAACCCACGAAGCCCTGCGGTACGCCCTGGGAGTCCTCGATGCCGACCCCAGCTTCAGCTTCCTGCCCTTTGACGAGAACGGCGACGGCGCCATCGATGCCATCACCTTCCTGCACTCGGGATATGGCGCCGAATGGGGCGGTACCGCCTCGGACGGTGCCTACTACATGGACCGCATCTGGTCGCACAAATGGAGTATCAGCGGCGGCGGTTGGGTGGGTTCGGAAGGCGTTCGCGTGTCGAGCTACCACATCAGCCCCGCCATCTGGGGAACCACCGGCTCCACCATCGGCCGCATCGGCGTGATCTGCCATGAGACCGGGCATTTCTTCGGCCTGCCCGACTTGTATGACGGCGATGACACCGACGGCGACGGGCGGACCGGACAGGGTTTGGGGTCCTACTGTCTCATGGCGAATTCATGGGGCTTCGATGGGACCCAACGCTTTCCCCCGCACATGTCCGCCTGGTGCAAACTCCAGCTGGGTTGGGCCACCGCGCAGTCGGTGGCCACAGCGGGCCAGTATCTGCTGCGGCAATGGACGCAATACCCGGATGTCTACAAAATCGCCGCCGGGTATCCGGCCGGGGAGTACCTGTTGGTGGAGAACCGGCAACGGACCGGCCTCGACTCCGACATGCCTCAGGGCGGGCTTGCCGTGTACCACGTTGACGAAGCGGCTCCCACCTACACCAGCGAAGGGTTCCCCACGCAGTCAGGCTGGCCAGCCAATGGCCGTCACTACCGCATCGCCATGGTGCAGGCGGACGGTCAGTACGAGATGGAACGAGGTCTCGACCGCGGCGACGCCGCGGACGTCTTCCACGCCGGCGGCGTGAGTAGTCTGGGGCCAAACCTCAGTGGCACGAATCACCCCAACACCGACGCCTACCAGGGTGGAGTGCCGCTCAACACGGGGAACCGGCTGTACAACATCAGCGCCTCCGGAGCCTCCATGACCTTCAGCTACGAACGCACCGGAATTCCGCTCCCCCCCTCCGCACCGTCCAATCTCGGGGCCGTGCCCGCGAGTGCGACGAGCATCAATCTCGCGTGGAGCGATACCTCCACCAATGAAAGCGGATTCGGCGTGGAACGCAGCCTGGACGGAATCTCGTTCACGCCCCTCGCCCAGGTGGCCACCAACGTGGTCCAGTATTCGGATACCACCGCCGCCTCGGGCACGACTCATTACTACCGCGTGCGCGCCTTCAACCCCGGCGGCAACTCCGCCTACACGAGCACCGCCTGGGCTGTCACCCCCTCGACCGTCCCGGCTGCCCCAGTCGCCTTCGCCGCCAGCGCACTGACCGGCGCCAAGGCCAACGTGACCTGGCGCGATGTCTCCACCAATGAAACCGGGTTCCGACTGCAGCGGGCCACCAACGCCTCGTTCACTCTCGACCTGAAGACCTTCAGCCTGCGCCCCAGTCGCGGCTCCTACGCCGACTCCAAACTCACGGTGGGCACGACCTACTACTACCGCGTCCAGTCCTTCAATGCCGCCGGCGCCTCGGCCTATGTCGGCCCCGCCTCGATCGTGGCCAAGCCCTGACCCCGAGCCTCCACCCCTTCACGGTCGAGCGCCCAACCGGAAGAGGTAGGGCGCCCCGTTGGTCACCGACGTCACCACCGCGGAACTCGCACTCGAGCCCGCGCGAATCCAAGGGGTGAGAGCCTGCCAGTGGAGGGCATCGGCCGAGCCCTCCACCTGGTAGCCATATCCGGGTACGGATTCCCACCGCACCTGCACGCCACCTCCCGCAATCAGGCTGGGCACGAGGATCTGGAGTCGGGAGGTTTGATTGGTGGGATGGGTCCCCGCGGTGAACTCCGCGACATCCGACATCCCGTCCCCGTCATAATCCGACGCCGCACCCCCCGTCGTGAGGCCGCCGAAATAGTGCTGCTCCCAAAGGTCGCTCGCCCCGTTGCCGTTGGTGTCGGGATAACCGTAGGCCCCCACCACCGCCACCGTCCCCCCCTCCGGAACGGTCTCCACCCGGGTCGCGGGCGTGAGGTAAAAGGGCACGTCGCCAAACTGAAAGGTGTACGATCCGGCGGGGACATTGGTGAGGACGACCGACCGGCCCCGCTCCACACGAGTCACGGGACCGGAGATGTTCACCACCGCCTGATCCAGCGTGTTCGAGATCACCAGGGTCGCCGGCACGAAACGCGTCACCGTGACCGACACATCGTCCAGCAACCAACCCGGGTGGGCCACGGCGCCCAGGGAGAACATCCCGTACGCCCAGCCAAACCGAACCACCTTCCCCAGGTACGCGGTGAGATCCACCTCTTCCTCCTCCCAGCCGTCCGAGGCCTCGCCATACTCGGTCAGCGGCGTCCAAACCGCCCCGTTGTTCGTGGTCACATAAAGGCCGCCCACCTCAATGATGTCCCCTTCCTCGGAGCGCGGCACGAAATCGTAGTTGTGCCAGAACCTGAGCGTGGCGCGGTTGCCTCCGCTGAGGAGCATGGCCGGACTGATGAGCGAGGTGTCGGAGTAGTCATTGACCTCGCCACGCAGGTTCGTGCCCCAACAAGAGCTGGGGGAATGGGCGGCGCTGGCAATCTCATTCTCCGGGCGCCCCAATTCCCAGGCGGACGCCGTGGTGAGAGACGCCGTCTCCTCATCCAGGGCGCTGTTCCCCACCGTCCAGTAGGACGAACCCGTCTCGAGATTATCCACGAACGGGGGCGTGAGGGGTTTGAGCGTGCGAAAGCGATACAGCTTGCCCGCGTTATCGTCGGTCGTGGTGTTCCCCGCCGGATCGCGGCACACGATCTGGATCTCGTAGTCACGATCCGGTTCCAATCCGACCAACTTCAACTCGTGCGCCTCGAGAAAGTCGGCGTGGTACACCGTGAAATTGGAGGGGAATCCGACATCAAAATACTTCACCAGACCATCGGTGGGCTCGGAGGTGGTCCAGGTGACCACCGCGTCGTTGTAGTCGGGTTTGATTTCCACCCCGGTGACCAGGCTCGGCTCGATGTCCACCACCGCCGAAACCGTCAGCGCCGGCGCCGCCCCCGTGCCCGGATAGGTCAATTCAATGAGATCGCCATTCCGCGCGCGCAACTCCCCCACGGCCACGGCGGCGGTCTCGCGCACCAGGCGCACCGATCCACGGAAAACCCCAGGCTCGGGGGTGGCGCGGAGCTCCACGCTCTCCCCCACGGGTTCGAGTGTGGACTTCGCGGTGACGGTCAGCACGGGATCGGTCAACCGGTCCCGATCCGAAACCTCCACGGTCATCATCGAAGGCAGCGTGTATTCCTCGCGATCTAGTTCCATGGCACCCCCCGGAATGACCGAGGGCGCGAGGAACGCGAGTACACGACGCAGCAACTCAACGCGGCCATTGGCCCCCTCGCCATCGAGCGGAATGGTGTCGAAGGGAAACGAAAAGAACACCACCCGACCCGTGCTGGCGATCGAGCCCGTGGCCGGATAGCGCACGCCGACCGCGCGCCCCGTGGCCCCGTCAAACAGCACGGGGGCCGCGTTGGTGGTCACTCGGAAGGTGTCCGACAGATCCTGCGGAATGATGAAGAGGTCGGGGTAACTCGAGAAATCGAGCTCGGTCGAAACCCCGCTCGAAAGCGACAGGCTGTCCGAGCCGTAGATCCCGCCCAACCCGGGGTCCACGTCGAACTCGTCGACGTGCAGCACGTTGCGCCGGAAGCTCGAAAACCCGCTCTCATCCAACCGGGACAACACCTCCATCGAGGCCATGAAGAACCCGCCGCCGCCTGCGACATAGTCCCGAATGGCCTTCACCTCCGACGCCCCCAGCGCCGCGAAAAACTCACTCACCCGCCAGATCACCACCGGATACCCCTTGAGTTCATCGAATCCGGGGGAGCGCCCCTCGGTCTGCACATCCCAGACCTCAAAGCTGACCCCCGCCGCCGCGAGCGCATCGGTGTACCCGGTGATGTCCACGTAATCGTTCAGGATGAGATCATCAAACTGATTCACCAACAGCACCGTGGCCCCCGCACTGGCCTCGGCCTCGAACGGCTTCCCGCCCGCATCGACCACGCGCACGTTTCCCGCGAGGTCCCGCGAGACAACCCGGTAGTACACCTTCTGGCCCGGAGTGATTCCCTCCAGCGCAAGGCGATGCGACTCCACGGGAATGCGACTCGTGCTAACGCGATCCAGCAGCGTGGCCGAGGACCCAAACTCCACGCGGGAGTCGGACGCTTCATCGGTCTCCCAGGTCACTTCAACCCGGCCGAACCGAGTCCCCCCGGATACCCCGGTGATCACGGGCGGCACCAGATCCACCACCGCCTCCGCGATCCGAAGTCCGGCCGGCGCCGCATCGGGATACTCCGCCGTGACCCCGTCTTCGTGTGCGACCTGCAAGGCGCCATCGGCCGCGACCGCCCCCACCGCGAGAACCACCGCTCCGGTGAACACGCCCGTGGTGCCCACCGGCGTCAGTCGGATCCGTTCCCCACTGGGTTCCGTGTCGCTGCGCACCAGGATTTCGAACGATCCGGCCTCGCGCAGATCGAAGTCGATGAGTCGCACCGTCGCCGTCGTCGGAGCGGGATAGGCCTCCCGATCCAGGGCGATCACGCCCTCGCCCGGCAACGGCAGGTTGCCCGACAAGACCAGGGCAAAATCCTGCGCCGGCTGAACGCCCGAACGACGGAAGACATCCGCCACCACGCGGCGCGCGCGCACCCGGACGACGTATTCGCCCAGGGCGGGAGCCAGGAGGTGCACGCCCTCCACGTTGTTGATCGTGTCCGCCGCGAAGGCGTTCGGGATCGAATCGCCGCCATCGAACGCATTCCCGCGATAGAGCGTGCCGTCCGGCCCCACCACCTCGAGATCGAGATCATTGACCAACGCCGGCACGGCCGCGGGCAGTGCGGGAACATCGGTGTACACCAGCGTGACGCGAAACGGTTCGTGCGGATCCCCGACCAACACCCGACGCTCGTACACGGCGAGGTTGGTCAATGCCACGGTCTGGTCCACGAATTGCGTGCGCCGAACGGCGCCGATGAGGTTGGTGAGCGTGATACGCCCCCACCCCTCGTCGTGGTTGGGAATGCTGGCCGTCCCCCCGGATTCCCCGTCGAGGTCCGTCGCGGAGTTGATCAGCGCGCCCTTCACCAAGGCCGGAGACGGCGTGGCCCCGCCGTTGGCCTCGCGCCAGTACTGAACGAATATGGCCGCGGCTCCGGAGGCGTGCGGACCCGACTGGCTGGTGCCCCCCTGGAACTGGTAGTTCGCGGAAATGGGGGACCACGCATTCTCATCCGAAGCCGAAGCCGATTGCAGCGAGGCGATCCAGGTCCCCGGCGCGACGATGTCGGGCTTGATGCGCCCGTCCTCGCACGGACCGCGACTGGAAAAATCCGCCATGGCCTCGGGCCCGTCCTCGAACAGGAAATAACCGTAGCGATCGTTCTGCGCGGCTCCAGTGGCGATGACATTCTTGCCGACCGCAGGACTCCCGATGGTCTGCGTGCCGGGTCCGGAATTGCCGGCGGAAAACTCCAGGATGTAGGGCTGGTCGCCGGGAGTGAGCTCGTCGGCGTCCCGCACCAGAGCGTCGAACTCGGCGGCGCTCAGATCGTAACGGCCCTGGGTATCGTCACCCCAGCTGTTCGAACCGATGTCCGCGCCGGCGCGCACCGCATCGCGCGTGAGGGTTTCGTTGGTCGGCGGAGGTTCGTAGTTGCCCACCCCATCGAAAATGCGTTGAGCGATGATGCTCGCCCCGGGGGCGACTCCCAGTCCGTACAGATTGTTGAAGCTGTCCGTCTCTCCGGTGGCACCGTTCCCGGCGACGATGCCGGCGACATGAGTGCCGTGGCTGTGTTCGTCGGAGGCATCCGTGAGGCTGCCGTAGTGGAAGAATCCGGTCACCCGACCGGCGAGATCCGGATGCATGGTCTCGGCGTCCCCGTTGTGCAACCCGCTGTCGGCCACCGCCACGGTCACGCCGCGCCCGTCATACCCGAGCCGCTGCATGGTCGTCTGGTGCGTATTGCCCTGGCCTCCGTTGCCCTGCAGCGCCCGGGCTCCCGCCCCACTGGCCAGCCCCCCTTCCTCGTCATCGTCACCACCTCCCCCGCCGCCAATGTCGGGGAATCCATCATCCGCGGTTCCCGTCTCGTACTCCCCACCGGCGACGATCTTGGCGGCAATCTCGTCGAACAACTTCATCCGCGGCGCCGGCTCCAGCCACAGCACCGCGCTGGAGCGCGACAGGATGGCCAGCTGGGCGGGCGTGATGCGCGCCTGCAGGATGCTGCCAAAGCCGGAGGTCGACTGACGCGTCACCCGCTGTAGCGCGCGCCGCAAGGCGACCTGTTCCTCCGGCAGCAGCCCCGGCGCCAGGGCGAGGCTGACCTCCAACGGTTCGCCCGCCGCCACCAGCGCCCGAAGCTGCGGAGCCACCCGCAGGTCGGGACGATACTCCCCCACCCAGCGGACCTGCGGCACGGCACGTACCGCGCCCAGCCGAGCGCGACGCAGCCGGGCGATGAACGCGTCATCAGGGACGTAACGCAGCAATTCCACCCCCCGAAGCAGAAGCTGATCGCGCACTTCCAGGTCAGGCGGGGCCTCGAACTGCACCAGGTACAATCCCGAGACCTCCGGGTCAGGCGCTTGCAGCCCCAATCGCGCCGCCACGGGATCGGGCGTGCGCACGGGAGAGGCACGCAGCCGGATCCACTTCTCACCCCCCACCGCGGAAAGCGCGAGGGCGCTCCAGACGGCCGCCACGAGAAGCACCCTGGGAAAGCCTGCGGGAAACACGCGCCATGGTAATCGCAGGAGCCGCTCCGGACAAGGGACGCCCCCGCGCCTCCATAAACCTCGCCGCGCGAGCCCGCTCCGCTTCCGGGACGCCACTCAGAGCGGCCACCACCGCGGCAGCAGCCAGAGCATGATTCCCAGCAGCAGCAGGGTCAGGGGGAATCCAACCCTGAGGAAATCCGCGAAACGGTACTTGCCCGGTCCAAAAACCAGGACACTCGAGGGTTCCAGCGGCGTCACCAACGAGGTGGAGGCCGAGATCATGACCGCCACCGCCATGGCCCGCGGGTCGATCCCCAGCTGCCCCGCCGCCTTCAGGGATACGGGGAGCACCACCAACGCCGCCGCGGCGTTCGACATCGGCTGAGTGAGCAGCACGGTCAGCAGACAAAACCCCGCCAGCACCGCGAGATGGCCATGGTGGCCGACCAGGTCCACGACCCAGCGCGACAGCAGATCGGCAGCCCCGGAATGATCCATCGCGCGGCCAAACGCGAACATCGACCCGATAAGCACCAGCAACCGCCACTCCACATGCTCGTACAGGCGAAGCGGGCGCAGGCACCCGGCCAGCACCATCATCACCGCCGCCATGAGAAAAGCGGCCGCCGAAGGCACGATCTCCAGCCCTCCCAGCACCAGGGCCACTCCAAAAATCCCCATCGCCAATAAGGGCTTCCTCCAAGCCGGGTCCGCCGGACCGCGTTCCGCCAACACCGCCAGATCCCGCCGGCCACGCACCTCATCCAGCGCTTCCAACCGCCCCTGCACCAGCAGCAGATCCCCCGCGTGCAGCCGAATCCGGCTGATGCGATCCCGCAGCGAGCGCCCCGCCCGGTAGATGGCCAGGACCGTGAGCCGGAATTCCTGCTGGAAACGGGCCTCGCGCAAGGTCCGTCCAATCAGCGTCGAACGCGGACTCACCACCACTTCCGCCAACTCCAACCCCACCCGCTTCAAATCCGCGTCGCCCCATTTCAGTTCCGGTCGGATCTCGATCCCCTCGGTGGTCTTCACCTTCATGAGATTGGCCACGTTCCCCGTGACCAGCAGGACGTCACCCGCCTCCAATAGTGTGTCCGCATCGGGAACAAACCCGCGCCCGGATCGCACCACCTTCAGCACGCGAAACTCCATGCGCGCGAGATCCGAGTCGCTGACCGATCGACCCACCAGCGGCGACCCCGGTTGAAGCACGATCTCACTCAGGAAACCGCGCATGCCGAAATCATCGGCCAGATCCTCCTCGGGATGGCGCGGCAAAAGGTGGCGCCCCACCAGGACCATGTAGGCCACGCCGACGCCAACAAAGACCAGCCCCAGCGGCGTGATCTCAAACAGGCCAAAGGGAGCGAGAC
Source organism: Verrucomicrobiales bacterium (assembly GCA_020845805.1). Lineage (GTDB taxonomy): Bacteria > Verrucomicrobiota > Verrucomicrobiia > Limisphaerales > CAIMTB01 > CAIMTB01. The sequence goes on from JADLFD010000531.1 coordinate 9,696, forward strand.
CGGCCTTGGTCGAGACGTATCCGCTGACCGCCACATTGGTGGACGTGCCGATCAGGGTGCAGGTCCCGCCCAGGATGGACGCGAACGCCAGGGGCATGAGCAGTCGGGAAGGCGCCACTCCGGTCCGCCGCGCCAGGCCGACGCTCAGTGGCACGAGCATCGCCGTCACGGTGGTGTTGTTCATGAAGGCGGAAAGCGCCGCCGCGACGATCATGAGCCCCAACACCTGCCAGCCTTCCGTCCGTGGCAGGAAACGGATCAACCGGCTGGCGAGCCATTCCAGGACGCCCGTCTCCTGCAGGGCCCCGCCAATGACGAACACCGAGGCCAGCATCACCAACGTCGAGGTTCCAAAGCCGCCGAACGCCTCGTCCGGCGTGAGAATTCCCATCCCGATCAACGCACACAACCCAATCAGTGCGACCAGGTCGACGCGGAGCTTCTCGATGGCGAACAGCACGACCACCACCAGCAGCAACGCGAGCACCGCCCACGCGTGCCAGGCTGGCACGGCCGCCATCATGACGGGCCCACCCCATCCGTGCGAAACTCGCAGGCGCGCGCCACCGCGTCCTCCAACCGGCGCAGATACTCGTGTCGGGAGATCTCGTGCGCCCCCAGCACCGCGGTCGCCGCCGTGACCATCTGCACGTCGAACAGCACAAACCCACGCTCTTTCAGATGCTGATGCAGGTGCGCGAGCGCCACCTTGGACGCGTCGTCCGCACGATGAAACATCGACTCACCGGCAAACAGTCCTCCCACGGCCACCCCATACACTCCCCCCACCACGTCCCCGCCCCGCCAGCATTCGACGCTGTGCGCGTGCCCCAACCGGTGCAGCGCCGCGTAGGCAGCCACAAACTCCTCCGTGATCCACGCCCCCGGCCGCGGCGCCTCGGCACAGGCGCGCACCACCGCCTCAAACGCCCGATCGCAGGTCACCTGGTAAGGCGCACGTCGCAGGGTCTGCCGCAGGCTGCGCGAGTGATGCATCGTGCCCACCTCGAAGACCCCGCGCGGATCCGGCGACCACCAGGTCACCGGGTTCACCGTCCAGGGAAACAGCCCGCTTCGATAGGCGAGCAAAAGCCGCTCCGGACTCAGATCCCCCCCCACCGCCACCAAGCCGTCCCATTGCCCGCGCGAGATCGCCAGCCGTGGATCAGGAAACCACAGCCGTTCGTCCAATCTGACCGCGGTAAAAGCCATGTCCGTCGGGATCCCGGCCCTCCACTCATTCGCCCTTCCCCGGCTCCTGGGACGTCACCGGTGCCCCCCCGGGGCCCATCGCCTGGTTGAGCACCATTTCGAACTGCCCGGCCAACGTCATGATGACGAAGAAGGGCGCCTCTCCTGGCTTCGCCCCGGACGGTTCCTCGTGCAGTTCCTCCGGACAGCCCAGTCGAGTCCAGGCCCCGACTCTCAGCTCGTTCAGCACGCGCAAGAGCCGATCGACGTCCGACATTCCCAGCGCCAGGCTCCACCCGGAGCCCACTCGCCGCAACGACGTGCCCTCCTCCAGATGGCGGCGGAGCCACTCCAGCAGCTCCACGCGCTCCTCACGCAGGGCCTCGCGCAACAACTCCTGCGCCCCTTCGCCCCCGGACAGCCCGCCCTTCGAAAGCATCGGCTCGCGGTCGGGTCCCAGGGGAAAAAAGGCCAGCAACCGCTCGAGCACGATCTTCTCCTGGGGCCCCATCCCCAACACCAACCGCTCCGCGGATCGTTCCAGAACCTTCACTCGGCTCTCTCCATGGTTGCCTGCAGATGATACCCCTGAAGCTGGTGCACGTAGTACTCCGCCTTCTCAAAGCTCTCCTTCGCCACCACGCTCCTCCCCTTCTGATGCACCTCCAGCATGTGCGTCTCCGCCTTCTGACGGTTCCACCCGAACACCCGGATGAACACGTGCGTGACATAGTCCATGAAGTTCACCGGGTCGTTCCAAACCACGACCAGGTAGCCCGGATCCAGTTGGGAACCGGTCCCGGTCTTTTCGCCGGGGACAACCAAGGGTTCCACGGTTCCTGCCATGGCCGGAAATTAGGACGCGGCGAAGCCCGCCGCAAGAAAGCCGTGCCGCCGCGCAAAACGCTCCGGGCCGGGACCGCTCACGGCAACGGCACACGGGTCCGTTGGCGACGCTCGAACCGAACCGAGTGCGTGTAGCCGACCGAACGCGCCAACGCGATCGCCTCGGGAAAATTCATACCCACCTCCCCGGGCCGATGCGCATCGGAGCCGAAGGTCAACTCGATCCCCTTGGCTTTCGCCAGCCGCAGGAAGGGAGGGCTGGGGTACATCTCCCGGCACTCCTTCCTCAGGCCCGCCGTGTTGATCTCGATGGCCGTGCCGCTGCCCGCCGCCGCCTCCAGGAAGCGCGTGAACAACGAGGTGCAATCCCGTTGCGGCACGAAACAGAACTTCTTGGGCAGATCGGCGTGGCCGATGATCTGGAACAGCCCGCTCGCCGCCGCTGCCGTGAGTCGGTCGAAATACGCCGCCCACACGTCGTAGACATCGCGCGCACGCCATTCCTCCAGGCGGTTGGGATTGTCGATATCCCACCCCCCGTCAATGTAGTGCACCGAGCCGATGAAATAATCCCAGTCGTGCATCGAGGCCAACTCGCGAATCCACTCCTCGTAGCCCGGCAGATAATCCACCTCCAGCGCCGCGCGCAGGGTCACATTCGGGAACGCACGCCGCGCTTCTTCCAGGTTGGCGAGATATTCGCCCAGCTTCGACCGATACATGCGCCATTGGTCGAAGTCGTCGCTCGGCATGGGGTTGTGCTCCGACACCCCGATCTCCCGGATCCCCATCTCCGACGCCTGCCGTGCGAGGTCCATCGGGACTCCCTCCGCGTGGTGGCAGAGGTGAGTGTGCATGTGGTAGTCGGGAGGCAACACGGCGCAAGGACCCTACCCGCCCCGGGCGCGCGCGGAAATCGGAAATCAGACCTCTAGGCCGGAAGGAGCATCCCGGAGGCGCTGGTGGTGGCGGGTTGCCTAGAAGTCCGTCGCCGACCACACTCCCGGCGTGCGCCTTTCGTCCCCCGCCGCCCACGCGATTCGTCGCGCGTCCGCCCCCTCGCTTCGGGGGCTCCCGCTCGCGCTCGTGGCCCTCTGTCTGGTGGCCTGCCGCCCCGCCCCCCGCTCCGAGGCGCCCGCCACGGGCCACACCCCCGATCCACTCGCCAGTCTCGATGACGGCCATCCGCAATCCGGCCTCCGCCGCCTGAAGCTCTACCTCGGCGCCCAGGAACTCAGCACCGAACTCGCCCTCACCGATGAGGCCATCCGCAAGGGCATGATGTGGCGCACGAATATCCCGGACTCGGACGGCATGCTCTTCGTGTTCGGCCGTCCGCATCAAACGTCCTTCTGGATGAAAAATGTCCCCATGGACATCGATGTCGCCTACCTGGATCCCGAGGGGGTCATCCTCGAAATCCACCGCTTGGAACGGATGAACACCAATCCAGTGGTCGCCACCAGCACGCAGGTCCAGTACGCCCTCGAGACCGCGGAAGGCTGGTTCTCCCGGCACGGTCTGCGCCCCGGCGTGGTCGTGCGCACCGAAATCGGGTCGCTCCCGGACACCTTCTTCCGCGGACAATCCCCGCGCTGAGCGCCATGAACCGAACCCGATCCGAAGCCCTCTTCGCCGAAGCCCTCCAGCTACTGCCCGGAGGCGTCAACTCGCCGGTGCGCGCCTTCCGCGCCGTGGGCGGAACCCCCTTCTTCGCCGTCAGTGCCCAGGGCGCCCAGGTGCGGGATGCCGACGGCAACCAGTACATCGACTACGTTGGCACCTGGGGCCCCGCGATCCACGGACACGCCTTCGCACCCATCATCCGTGCCATCCAGGAAACGGCCGCCCGCGGCACCAGTTTCGGCATCCCCAACCCGCTCGAAATCGAACTGGCCAAACGCGTCCGCCAATTCGTGCCCTCGGTCGAAAAGGTGCGCTTCACCAACTCGGGTACCGAAGCCTGCATGACCGCCATCCGCCTGGCCCGCGGCGTCACCCGGCGCGATCTCATCGTCAAGTTCGACGGATGCTACCACGGACACGGCGATTCACTCCTCGTCAAAGCCGGCTCCGGCGCGCTCACGCTCGGGCAACCGGACAGCGCGGGCGTGCCCGCCGACCTGGCCAAACACACCCTCGTCCTGCCCTTCAATGACTCGGAGGCCCTGGCCCGCGCCTTCACCGACCAGGGCGAACGCATCGCCGGAGTGATCGTGGAACCAATTCCCGCCAACGCCGGGCTCTTCCCGCCGCGGCCCGGTTTCCACGAGCTGCTCCGCGAACTCACCACGCGTCACGGCGCCCTCCTGATCTTCGACGAGGTCATGACCGGCTTTCGGCTCGCGCGCGGAGGAGCCCAGGAGCTCCTGGGCATCCGCCCAGACCTGTCGACGTTCGGCAAAATCATCGGGGGCGGCCTTCCCGTCGGCGCCGTGGGCGGACGCGCCGAGCTGATGGACCATCTCGCCCCGCTCGGGCCCGTCTACCAGGCAGGAACTCTCAGCGGCAACCCGCTGGCCATGGCCGCCGGCATCGCCGCGTTGGATGCCCTCGCCGATGGCGCCGCCTACGCCCGGCTGGAGCGCCTCGGAGCCACCCTGGAAAACGGGTTCAAGGAGGCGGCGCACCAGACCCGCGCGGCCGTGCGATTCCAACGTCTCGGATCCATGTTCTGCGCCTATTTCACCTCGCAACCAGTGTGGAACCTCACCGATGCGCTGACCTCCGACCGCGCGCGCTTCGGCCGTTTCTTCCACGCCATGCTCGACCGGGGCGTCTACCTCGCCCCTTCCCAGTTCGAAGCAGGCTTCATCTCCACCGCCCACTCCGAAGCCGATCTCGAAACCACCACCCAGGCGGTCGTGGAAAGCCTCCGCGCCAGCGCGGCCTGAATCCCCCGCCCTCCACCCCCTTATGCGCATCCTCGCCCTCGACCACGGTACCGTCCGCATCGGCGTCGCCATCAGCGATGAACTCGGCATGCTGGCGCACCCCCTCGACTTCATCCCCGCCGAACCGCTCGCCGATTTCCTGAAGCGCGTCGCCGCCCTGATCCCGGAACGCGAAATCGCCCTCATCGTGGTCGGGATGCCGCGCAACATGGACGGCTCCTACGGCCCCGCCGCCCAGAAGGTCGAAGCCTTCGTCCACCTCCTGCGTGAGACCATCCCGATCCCGGTGCGCACCTGGGACGAACGACTGACGTCCCTCCAGGCGCACCGCATGCTGGCCGAGACCGGAGCCCGCGAACGCGAACGACGCGGGCGCGTCGATTCCTCCGCCGCCGCGATCCTGCTCCAGAGTTACCTGGATGCCCAGGCCGCCGCCGGCGCGCCGCCGACATGAACCCCAGCCCTGTCCGCCTGCGACTCGAAATCGCGTACGACGGCACCGCCTACCAGGGCTGGCAAACCCAGAAGGTCGGAACCGGGGTGCAGTCCGTCGTCGAAACCGCGTTGCGGATCCTCTTCCCTGGCGCCGGCCCGCTGCACGGATGCAGCCGCACCGACACCGGCGTCCACGCCCGCTCCCTCGTGGCGCACGTCGACGTCCCGCCGGCGGAATGGCGCATGCCCGCGCGCAAACTGGTGCTGGCCCTCAACGCGCACCTGCCCGAAGACGTCCGCCTCATCTCCGCACGCCGCGCCGCACCGCATTTCCACGCCCGCTTCCATACCGCCGGAAAACAGTATCGCTACTTCATCTGGAACCATCCGGCGCTCCATCCACTTCACCGTCACCACGCCTGGCACGTCACCCGCCCCCTCGACGTCCCGGCCATGAAGGAAGCCGCCCGTCACCTGGTGGGTCGCCATGACTTCGCCGCCTTCACCGTCAATCCGGGTTACGCGCGCACCTCCACCATCCGCACCATCACCCGCTGCGAGGTGCAACGCCGCGGATCCGCCATCACCGTCATCATCGAAGGCGACGGCTTCCTCTACCGCATGTGCCGCAGCATCGTCGGAACCCTCGCCCAAGTGGGCATGGGCAAGATCGACGCCGGCAGCCTCCCCGATCAAATCGCCAGCCGAGACCGTCGTGAATCCGGCATGACCGCCCCCGCGCTGGGACTCGTCCTCTGGTCCGTCCGATACCAACCAGGTCGGCCCGCCTCCGAGTCCGCCGAACCCGACCCGACCGACGGCGAATGAACCCCCTCGCACCCGGATCCCCCCCCACCCTGCGCGTGGTGCTGCTCGAACCCGAGATCCCGCCCAATACCGGGAATGTCGCCCGGCTCTGCGCCGCCGCCCGTCTCCCCCTCCACCTGGTCGAGCCGTTGGGATTCCGACTCGACAGCGCCACCCTCAAACGCGGGGGCATGGACTACTGGGAGCACGTCGCGTGGACGCGTTGGCCCAGCTGGATCGACTTCGTCCGACACCTGGATCCGAACGACCGGCTGTGGTTCGTCGAACAGGGCGGCCCCAGGCGCTACGATCAAGCCGAGTTCCGACGCGGTGATTGGCTGGTGTTCGGACGCGAGACCGCCGGACTGCCCTCCGCGCTCCTCGAGGCGCACCGCGAACGGTGGCTGCACATCCCCATGGCCAACCCCGCGGCGCGTTCGCTCAACTTGTCCAACTGCGTCGCGCTCGTGACCTTTGAAGCGCTGCGCCAACTCGGATTCCCCGGCGAACCGGCCTGATCAGCCGCCGCGCCGCGCGGCGCGATACTGACGCCACTTGTCCAGGCCCACCGCCAGGACGATCACCACCCCAATGATGATCTCCTGCATGTACGTCGGCCATCCCATCTGGCTCGCCCCACTGCGCAACACCGCCATCATCAACGCCCCGATCATCGAGCCCATGATGCTGCCCGTGCCCCCGTTCAGGCTCGCCCCCCCGATCACCACGGCGGCAATGATGTCCAGCTCCAACCCGATGGCGATCGACGGATCGCCCTGGTTCAGTCGCGAGAACTGCATCAACCCCGCCAACCCGAAAAAGAGTCCGGCCAGCGAGTAGATCAGGAACTTCTGCAACGGCACCCGGATCCCGCATAGCCGCGCGGTGGCTTCGTTCGAACCCAGCGCGAAGATGTACCGGCCAAACACCGTCTGCCGCAGCACGATCACCATCACCACCGAGAGCGCGATCGCCACCCAGACTCCGGGAGGCAGCGGCCAGAACTGGAGCGGATTCATCGGGGTCATCACGTCGTCCACCCAGGTGCCCTCGAGTTGCAGCTTGGTGGGCGTCACCGTCTGGCTGTTGGAGAGCCATTTCGCCGAACCGCGAACCACGCCCATCATCCCCAGTGTGACAATGAACGGGAGCATCCGGAATACCGCGATGATTCCCCCGTTCACCGCCCCGATCAGTCCCCCGGTCAACATCGCTGCCGCCACCACCACCAGCGGCGAGGCTTCCGCTACCACCAGCTTCGCCGCCACCACGCTGCTCAACGCCACCACCGACCCCACGCTCAAATCGATGCCGCCGCTCACGATGATCAGGGTCATCCCCAGCGTTCCCAATGCCACAATCACCGTCTGCGTCAGCACCGTCTTCACGTTGCCGCCCGTGGTGAAGACCGGCCGCACCTCGGGACTCAGGCAAAACATCCCGATCACAAAACATAGCCCGAGCAGAGGCCCCAGCGCACTGAGCAGGCGTGATACACGTGGATTCATCGTTCTTGATCGGCTCCCTCGCCCGGTCCCTGCCCCACCGCCGCCGCCATCACCGTGTGCTCGGTCCATTCCGAGACGGGTCGGATCGCGGACAGCACGCCGCGACACATCACCCCCAGCGTGTGGCAGACGCCCATCAGCTCGGGCAGATAAGAGCTGACAAACACCACCGCCCGCCCGGCTGCCGCCCACTCGCCCATCAGCCGGTAAATCTGCGCCTTGCTCCCCACGTCGATCCCACGGGTCGGCTCGTCCAAAAGAAGAATCCGCGCGTCGTGGTGCAGCAAACGGCCAATAGCCACCTTCTGCTGGTTGCCACCCGATAACTCCCCCACCGCCTGGCCTGGCTCGCGCGCGCGCACATCCAGCCGCTGCATCCAGTCCGCCGTCAGCCGCATCTGCTCCCCACCTCGCACCCAGCCGAACCGGGTCAGAGGCCCGAACCGGGTCAGAGTGAGGTTGTCGGCAATGCTCCGCCCCAACAACAACCCCTCCGCCTTGCGGTCTTCACTCACCAATCCCATGCCCTCCGCCA
>JADLFD010000532.1 GCA_020845805.1 Verrucomicrobiales bacterium
CCTGGAGTCCGAGCCCCGATCATGACCTCAATTCGCGCCGCGACGTCGGAGTGGCCCTGGATCGCACGTACCGTGTCCAGCGTGCGCCGTGCGGCGTCACGATCCCCCAGCGCGAGCTGCGCCGCAGCTTGATCGCGATACCAGGTCGGATCCGGTCGCGCCGCGCGCAACAGCGTCGCGAGCTCGGCCAGGGCAGCGTGCAGATCGGCCGCGCCCTCTTCCTTCCGACCCATCCCCGCGAAGGCCCGCCCGCGCCGCACCAGCCAACGGCATGTCACGCGCGACGTGGCGAGTCCCGCCTCGATGCCCGGCAAGGCCTCACGGAACTTTCCGGCGTCCAGCAAGGCATCCAACCGCTCGGTCTCCAGGACCCCCGCGCCGGTGCGTTCCAGCCCCTCGGCCAGGCCCGCGATTCGCCGACGATGAAGTCCGAGCAGGGCCTGAAGATCGCTGCGCAGGAGGTACCATTCCGGATTCTCACGATGGCAGTGCAACGCGGCGTCGCAGTCCTCCAACGCCTCGCGATAACGGTGGGCGGCGAGCAGGACTTCCGCGCGCTGAATATGAAGTCCGCCGCGATCCACCGGGGCCATGATGCGCAGGCGCAACGCCCGACCCAGGGTTTCGAGCGCCTTTTCCGATTCCCGCGTGGCGACTTGCTGGCGCGCAAGTTCGCGGAGCGCCGCCAGATGCGTGGGATCCAGGCTCACCGCGCGTTCGAGGTCATTCAGGGCGTCGGCGTGCTTCCCGATCAGGCCGTACTCGAGGGCGCGATCCACCAGCAGATCGGGAGTGGCGCCCGTCGACTCGATGCGCTCCGTCAGTTCCTCGATCTCGTGTTCCGGCCCCTCGTGCGCCACCGCGACCACTCCCCCCAGGGAGAGCGCGAGCATCCCCACAATTCTCAGACAGGAGGTCCAGTTTTTCGCCCGCGACCACGGCATGTTCAGTCCTCCAGAAGCAGGACCGCGTCCAGCTTCAGATCGGAGCTTTCCGCGGAGGCGTTGTGGATCTCGATGGCGAGCACGTTCACGCCGTCGCGCACGTGCAGGTGCGCATCCTTCAGCGTGACGTACTGCCGGCCGGTCGCGGTGCGCGTGACGACCTTCTGCGCGTTGCGCCCGCTGCTGCGACCCACCCCGGCGCGCGCCACCTCGCGGCCGTTGAGATAGGCGATGAACGCGTCGTCGAAGTCGATCTGCAATCCGAGCTCGGTGACGCGATCCGCCTGTTCAATCTCGAACTCCCGACGCACGTACAACCGCGTGCTGACGCCGCGCATGGCGCCCAGCGACGTGGCAAAGTCTCCCTTGCCGTATCCGAATGCGCCACGTCCGGAACGCCAGGCGGAATCATCAAACCCCAGCCGGGTCCACTCCTGGCCCCGCGGGGCAGGATCGTACACATACCTCCACGGCGCGTCGGCCGGGATCAGGACCCGGTGGTCGATCGCGGGAGCGGCTGGCACCGATACCTGATTGGTGGGCTTCTCGTAAGCCGGCGGCTGCCAGGGCAGCGCGAGCCGACGCGGCGTCTCCTGGCCGCGCTTGACCACACTGAAGAGATCCCGTTCCACGCCATCGCGATTGATCATGCGCGCCACCAGCGTGTCGCCCTGCACATCGACCAGCACCGACCCATATTCGAGGAATACCTTCCGCATCACGGGCAGTGTTCCCACCCGCCCCAAGTTCGCACCGCCGTTCCCCGTCACCACCTGGACCGTACCCTCGTGCGGATGATTGCCCGGACGCTTCTGATAAGCGCCATCCCCCGCCGGATCCCCGTCCCCGTCGTCCAGGATCACATTCTCAGCCACGGTGGGCGTGGCATACGCGCCGTCCATGAGCATGGATCGCTCGTACGTGTGCGAGTGCCCCGTGAACACGACATCCACCCCGCCCTGCTCGATCACCGGCATGACCAACTCGCGCATCTCGGTGAGGTCCTTCTCCTTGTCGCTGTCGTGACTGCCCTTGGTGTAGGCAGGATGATGCCAGAACGCGATGATCCAATCCGCCCGGGTCTTTTCCAGGTCCGCCTTCAGCCAGCGCGCCATCGGCTCGGTGGGACGCCGGTCCAGATCATGCGAGTCGAGGCAGATGAAGTGGATGTTCGCATGATCGAAGGAGTAGTAGGCCTCCGTGCCGGAAGCCACGCCTCCGGATTCCCCACGTGTCGGCACCACATAGGCATCGTAGTAAGGGCCGATCCCCGTCCGACCGCTGGAAGTGCGGCCTTCGTGGTTGCCCATGGTGGGCCAGCAGACAGCCCGACGCAGGGTAAGGTCATAGGACTCGAAGAAGCGGCTCTGAAACTCCATGTCCCGCCCAATGCCGTAGGCCATGTCGCCCACGTGCAGCCAGAAGTCCAACGGCTTGCCCTCGCGTTCCACGGTTCGTCGCATGGCCTCGTGCACCGCCGCCTGTGGTTCTCCCCCGGTCCCGCTATCTCCCAGCACCCAGAATCGAACCGGTCCCCGTGATCCCACGCTCGGCGGGGTGGTGAACTGGTACGACGCCTCTTCGGGCGTCAATCGACGGTCCCCATCGTAGATCGCGTAGAAGTAGGTCGTGGAGGGCTCGAGATCGCGGAGCCGCGCCTCATACTGAAACGTGCCCAAAGGCGCCGAATGCAACGCAGGCAACGCCAGGTTGGCTCGCGTGCGCAACCCCGACCAACGCGCCGGTAGCACCTGGTCGTTCGTGCCCAGCGCCGCACGGGTCACCATTTCACTCGTTTTCACACGCAGACGCAGATCCGTGAGCTCGGTGCCATAACGCACCACGGGCTGGATGGGACCCTCCGTACGCCATACCACGTGCATGTGCTGCGGACCGGCCGATTGGAGATAGGGCGCGCGCGCGAAGGGGGAGGGAGGGTTGACCGCCGTCACCGCACTCCCCGTCATCACGCCCAAAGCCCCTAACACCACACGGAGCCATACCCCGAAACGTTTCGACTCGGGAACCACGCGCAATAGGGGGTGAACCGACATGATGCCCGATGCTAGGCCGTTGGCGGCGTCCGGCAAGAAACGGGTGCGTGACGCCCTGCGACAACCTTGCGGGAAAGGCAAGACAACCGCCCTCTCAACCCCAGATCTGCCGGTCCAGCGACCGCATCTGGATCGATTCCAGCACGTGATCGGCGGACAGGGCCTCAGCACCCGCCAGATCCGCAATGGTGCGCGAGACCTTCAGGATGCGATCGTAAGCGCGCGCGCTGAGGCCCAGGTCCTGCATGGCATGGCGCAGCAGCTCGCGGATGTGATCATCGACCACGCAATGTCGGCGCACGTCGCGACTCTCCATGCGCGCGTTGCAATTGATGTCCCGTCGCGGGCCAAAGCGTCGTTGCTGACGATGCCGTGCCTCGATGACCCGGGCGCGGATCTCCGCCGAGGATTCACCGGCACGATCGCCCGCAATGTCCTGGAACTTCACCGGCGGCACCTCCACGTGCAGGTCGATGCGATCGAGGAGCGGACCCGAGACGCGCCCCAGGTAGTTCTGGATCTCGCGCGGTGAGGAGCGTGATTCCGCCGGCATCTTGCCGTCAGGCGTCGGGTTCATGGCCGCCACGAGCATGAACTGCGCGGGAAACACAAAGGTCCCGGCGGCGCGGCTGATGGTCACACGCCCTTCCTCCATGGGCTGACGCAGGGTCTCGAGCACGCTGCGCCGGAACTCGGGCAGTTCGTCGAGGAACAACACCCCATGATGGGCCAGTGAGATTTCGCCGGGGGTGGGATTCTGATTCCCCCCCAACAACCCGGCGTCGCTCGCCGTGTGATGCGGGGAGCGAAAGGGGCGCCGCGTGACCAACGCCTGGCCCGGTTCGAGCAACCCGACGATGCTGTGCACCCGCGTGGTGGCCAGGGCTTCGTCCAGGGTCAGGGGCGGCAGGATGCTCGGGATGCGACGCGCGAGCATGGACTTCCCGGTGCCGGGCGGACCGAGGAGCAAGACGTTGTGCCCACCCGCCGCGGCGATCTCGAGCGCTCGCTTCACGGATTCCTGACCACGCACTTCGGCGAAGTCGGGTTCCTCCCGCACCGGTTCGGCAAACAAGGCCGCCAGATCGAGGCGCAGAGGTGATATCGCACGCTCGCCGTCGATGAACTCGACCGCTTCGCGCAAGTTTCGGATGGGAATGACGTCCAAGCCGTCAACCACCGCCGCCTCGGCCGCGTTGTCAGCCGGGACCAGCGCGCCGGAGCACCCTTCGGCCCGCGCGCGCACCGCGGCGGCCAGCACCCCCTTGACCGGGCGCACCGCGCCGGTTAACGCCAACTCGCCTACCACCAGGTAGTCCGGCAGCCGATCGCCGTTCATCTGTTCGCAGGCCGCGATCATGCCCAGGGCGATAGGCAGATCGAAACTCGGTCCCTCCTTGCGCACATCCGCCGGCGCAAGGTTGATCGTCGTGCGGCCCAGCGGAAACCGGAACCCGGAGTTCAGGAGCGCGGTCACCACGCGATCTCTCGACTCCTTCACCGCCGCATCCGGCAGCCCGACGATCACGATCACGGTGTCGCCAAAGCCGGCATTCACCTCGATCTCGATGGCACAGGC
>JADLFD010000533.1 GCA_020845805.1 Verrucomicrobiales bacterium
GCGGCGAGTTCGCTGCTGAACGCGCGGAACGTCATGTCGTAAGGGGTCCGGATCACCAGGTTGTTGGTGACTGACTTCTTGGTGAGATAGTCCGAGCCGCTGCCTTCGTCCTTCAGGATCGAGGGCCGACGGAGCGTATCCAGCGAATGGATCTTGGCGCGGAAAAGGACGCCGCAGAGGGTGCGGATTTGTTCCACCTGTTCGGCGAGGCGCGGGATGCCGTTGGAATCGAATTGCCCGCCCAGATCCCGGAGACGCTGGAAGGTGAACGCGTACTTGTCAGGGAGGTCCACGCCGGAGTTTTCCGCTTCCTTGGTGAGGTCGCTGATGGTGGTTTCCACCAGCAAACGGAGTGCGAACGTGTCGTTGACCGGCGGCACCTCGACCGGCTTCACGGCAGCCTTGAGATCGTCGGCCACCTTGCGCACGCGAGTGGCTTCGTCCTTGAGGCCGCGGATGTTCTTTTCATCCGGGTAGGGGTTGAGGTTGTTGAGCCGGTCCCACTCGGCCCGCTTCTCTTCCATCTGGGTATTGACCTCGGATTCCCGGCCTGCCTCGGCGAAGAGGAAGAAGGCGCTCCCACCCAGGAGAATGAGACCGATCAGTCCGCCGAGGACCAACATCAGGTTCTTCTTAATCCACGGCATAGGTCAGAGCTTGATGGGATCCTTGAGGCCGAGCGTGAGCTCGAAGGTGAAGGTCGGCGCGTTTTCGTCCGGAGTGGACTGCTTGCCGAGACGCGTGCTGGCCGGATCGAACATGGGATTGGCCTTGAGTTCCTGCTCCACCGCTGCGGCGATGTGCAGGTTCTTGGTCACGTCCAGGCTGTAGAGATTGACCGCGCGCAGGGTGAGGCTGATTTCGGACACCTCGTTGGTCGACCCCTTCTTCTTCTTGGTGGCGGCCGAAGACGACGCGCTGGATTCGCCTCCGCCTCCGGAGGCATCGCCGCCGTCGCCTTCGGTGGTGGCGGTAGCGGCCGGGAGCAGGCCGTAGCGGCGCATCAGCTCAGGGGACATTTGGTAGGTGGTCGGCTTCTCCTCCGCGGCGGGTGCCTCTTCGGTTTCCCCCATCTCCTTCACCACATCCCCCATGTGCAAGGATTCGATCCAGATCCCGATGTCAACGTCGGCGGTCTTGGCCTTGTCCTCGGCCGCGAGCAGGGACTTGCGCAGTTCCCCGAAGATGTCGACCCAGCGGTACTTGGCGGCGAGCCATTCCTTGTACTGCCCGGCATCGGTTTCGACGCTCTTCAGGGTGGACGCGGCGCTGGTGAGCTGCTGTTCCTTGGCGGCGAGCGGTTCGACTTTCGAGGTGATGGTTTCGAGGGCCGTGGTCTTGTCGTTGGCGACCTGGCGCGTGAAATAGCCGAGGCCGAACACCACCACCACCAGGCTGAAGAGCGAGGCCAGGAAGTAGGGCTTCTTGGCTTCGAACTGCTGGCGTTTGATGGAGCTCTTGGGCAGGAGGTTGAGCTCGATGGGGCATTGCGCGAGGTTGCGCAGCGCGGTGCCCACCAGTTCGCCCATGGAATGGGCCATGCCCTGGAGTTCGTCGACGTTGACCGAAGGGCCGACGGTGACGTTGCGCAGGGGGTTGAAATACTCGACCGGGACGTTGAGCTTTTCCGCGAAGAACTGCGCGGTGTAGGGCATGATCGAGGCCCCGCCCGAGAGCACGAGCCGCTGGGGAGCGCCGCCGCCCTGCTGCCCGCGATAGAACTGGATGGTCTGGTTGACCTGAATGTGAAGGCGCGTCATCACCTGGCGCGCGACCTTCCCGATGGCCGCCTGCTTCGGGTCCTCGGGCTCCTCGTAGGCGCCGCCGAGGCTGACCTGCCCATGCTGGACCTTGAACTGTTCGGCCTCGTTGAAGCGGATTTTGGACTCGGTGGCGAAGTCCTGGGTGATCGAGTTGGCGCCGATGCTGATGGAACGCGCGTAGATCTTGCCCTTCTCGAAGAACAGCACGGTGCTGGTCTTGGCTCCGATGTCGAGGAGCATGGTGCAGCCGTCCTCGTCGCTGTAGTTGAACCGGAACGCATTCGCCAGGGCGGCAGGGGAGACGTCGACACCCTGGAGGCGGACGCCGCGGGTTTCCGCCACGCGAAACAGCCCTTCGACGATGTCGGTCTTGATGGCGACCAGCAGGACTTCCATCTCTCCGCCCGGGGCGGTGCCAAGGATCTGATAATCCCACACCACCTCGGCCAGCGGGAACGGCACGTTCTGCTGCGCCTCATACTGCACGATCTGGCTGATCTTCGCCGAATCGACCGGGGGCAGCTTGATGAACTTGGAGAAGACGTGGAACCCGGGAGCGCAGACGTTGGCCGTGCGCGCGGAGAAGCCACGCTCGGTGAACAGATCCTGCAGCGCCTTGGTGACGACGCGCTCGCGCGCCGTCTCCTGGGAGCCTTCCAATCCGAGGGACTTGGCCCCGAACTGGCGCAGGACCAGATTGCCCGCGTCGTTGATCTCGAACTCAGCGACCTTCAGCGTCCCGGCACCGAAGTCGATCGTCAGGAATGGTTTTGCCTTAAGCATGGTGCCAGGGGCGCCCCGTTGGCGCGGGGGCGGTGATGGCCGCGGTAACGCCAGTACCAAATGGGAGCAGGCGACGGCTGGTTAAAGGAAAGCTCTCCATAGGGTCAAATAAAAAGTCCCGCGCAGGCTGTGATTCGTTCATACGGGGTTGCCAGTTCTTTGACCACAAAAATAATCTATCGTTCGACGCAGGCCCTCGCGCAACGGCACGCGAGGCTCCCAATCGAGCAACTGGCGCGCGCGCGCGATGTCCGGCCGCCGCTGTTTCGGGTCGTCCTTCGGCAGCGGCGCCAAGCGCATCCGGCTGCGACTCTGCGTGAGGGCAAGGATCTCCTCGGCGAACTGGCGGATGGTGAGTTCGACGGGATTCCCAATGTTCACGGGGAGATGCGCTGTGCGATCGTCGCACATCATGAGGCGGAAGATGCCTTCGATGAGGTCGGACACGTAGCAGAAGCTGCGCGTCTGAAGCCCGTCCCCGAACAGCGCGAGTGGCTTGCCGGCCAGCGCGGCGCCCACGAAGGCGGGCACCACCCGCCCATCGCGCAGACGCATGCGGGGGCCGTAAGTGTTGAAGATGCGGACGATGCGCGTGGCGAGCCGATGCTGCGTGCGATAGGCCATGGTCATGGCTTCCGCGAAGCGCTTGGCCTCGTCATAACAGCCGCGCGGACCGATGGGATTCACGTTGCCCCAGTACGACTCGGTCTGCGGATGCACGAGCGGATCCCCGTAAACCTCGGAGGTGGAGGCGAGGAGGAAACGCGCCTTCTTTTCGCGCGCCAGCCCCAGGGCCTTATGTGTCCCCAACGATCCCACTTTGAGCGTCTGGATGGGCAGCTCCAGGTAATCGATCGGGCTCGCGGGCGAGGCGAAGTGCCACACGTAGTTCACGGCCCCTTCGAGGAACAGGTACTCGGTGACGTCCTGGGCGATGAACCGGAAGCGCTCGTGACCGGCTAGATGCGCGAGGTTGTCGGTGGAACCGGTGACCAGGTTGTCCAGCACGGTCACACGATGGCCGCGCGCGAGCAGCAGGTCGGTCAGATGCGATCCCAGAAAACCCGCACCTCCGGTCACCACGGAGTGTGGTTCACCGGTTCGGCGCGAGGTTCGTTTGCGCGCAGCCATGCGTCGGTCGAGTCGGGACGCGCAGCATGCCGGATCCGTTCACGCTTTGTGAAGCAAGGAGATGAAACGAGCCGGTCGACCGAAAAGCACCCTTGGAGGGCTGCGGAGACCCGCGCCTGGGACCGATTCCGGCTCAGAGGCGCAGACCGGCCACGGCCGCGACGGCGGCTTCCCACACGAAGCTGGGCAGGATGCCGAGGGCGAGCATGCCCGCGAGGCAGAGGACCAGCGCGGCCTGCACCAGTGGGGAGAGCACGAGCGGCGGAGCCTCGGCCGTCTCGCCCGACCAGTAGATGGCCTTGATCACGCGGAAATAGTACGAGAACGAGATCACCACTCCAGCCAGCGCCACGGCGATGAGCACGTACCAGCCAGGGAACGAAGCCCCCTGCTCCACCAGCGCGCGGATCAGCACGAACTTGCCGAAGAACCCGGCGAGGGGCGGCACGCCGGCGAGCGACACCATGGACAACGTCAACGAGGCCGCGAGCATGGGCGAGCGGCGATGCAGGCCAGCGAGGGCGGTGAGGTCGTCGGTGCCCAAACGTTGGACCACCACGCTGGCGACGACGAAAGCGCACACCACGGTGAACAGGTATCCCGCCAGGTAGAAGAGGATGGCGGCTGACCCGGCCTTGCTGGCCGCGGCGAGCCCCATCATGAGCAGGCCACCGTTGGCGATGCTGGAGTACCCCATCAACCGCTTGAGGCTGCGCTGCGGGATGGCGCACAGGCTTCCGTACAGGATGGAGACCCCGGAGATGACCATCAGCAGGGGTTCCCATTTGAGGGTCAGATCCGGCAGCACACTCCCGAACAGGCGCACCATCAGCACGAGGCCCGCGGCCTTCGAACCCACGGCCAGAAAGGCGGTGGTCGGCGCCGGCGACCCTTCATAAACGTCCGGCGCCCAGACCTGGAACGGGAAGAGCGCCACCTTGAACGCCAGCCCGCCCAGCACCAGGAGCATGCCCAACTGAAACAGCTTCGAGCCGGCGAGCGCCGGGGATTGGGAAGCGAGCTCGGTAAAGCTCATGGTTCCGGCCGCGCCGTAGCAGAGTGCGATGCCGTACACCAGGAAGGCGGAGGACAACGCCCCGAGGATGAGATATTTAACCCCCGCCTCGAGCGAGGCGACGTGATCCCGCTGGTAGCTGGTCAGGACGTAGAACGTGACGGTCACCAACTCGAGCGAGACGTAGAGCGTCGCAAAGTCATGCGCCGAGGCGCAGAGCATCATGCCCGCCAGCGCGAAGAGGATGAGGACGAAGTACTCCGTGACCGCATGCCCCGCGTGGTCGGTCCAATCCACGGCCAGGAGCAGCACCACGCCGCCGGCCAGCAGGAACAGGGCCTTGAAGTACACGGCCAGTCCGTCGAGCACATACATTCCCCCGAAGGCGGTCTGCACCTCACCCGTCCGTCCGGACTGGGCAATGAAGTAGGTGCACAGCGCAAACACGGTGGCGGCGGCGACACAACCGAGCCAGCGCCGGCGCTCGGGCGGCACCATGAGATCGAGCAGGAGCAGCGCGAGGCCCAGCCCCACGATCACCAGCTCGGGTCCTAGGAGGGAGGCATTCATCAGGCTCTAAGGGGTAGGAGATCCACTCGCCAGGTTGGGCGCGGGGCGCGAGGCCTCCACCGCCTCCACGACGCGGCGCGCGCCGGGTTCAATGCGGTCGGTCAGCAGGCGAGGCCAGACGCCAGTGACCAGCAGTGCGCCGAGCAGCAGGACGAACGGCATCTTGCGCCAGCCCCCCGCGGGATCCACGACACCCTTCCAGTCCTCGGCCAGGTCTCCGTGCCAGATGGTGCGGATGCCGCGCAGCATGTAGACCGCGGCGACGATCAGCGCGCCCCAGGCGGCGGCGGCGACAAACCACCGGAAATCGAGGAGGCCACCGCAGATCAGCACCGGGCTCTTCCAGCCTCCGAACAGGACGAGGACCTCGCCCACGAAGTTGCCGAACCCGGGCAGGCCGCAGCCCGCCATCATGGCCATCACCATCACGGAGCCGGCGAACGGCAGCCGTTGCAGCAGTCCGCCCATGCGGGTCATGTCCAACGATCGCGTCTGGCCGTACAGCCAGCCGCTGAGCGCGAAACTCAGCGCGGCCAGAAATCCGTGGGCCACCATGACCACCACCGCGCCGGTGACGCCGATCACGGTCAGGCTGGCCAGGCCGAGAAACACGAACCCGACATGCGCCACGCTCGAATTCCCGATCAGCAGGTTCAGGTCCCGCTGCCGCATGGCCACCCAGCCGCAATAAAGGATGTTGCCCAGACACAACCAGGCCAGCCAGGGCATCCAGAGTTTTGCACCCTCCGGCAGCAGCGGAATGGCCACCTTGAGCAGGGCATACAAGCCGAACTTCTTCAGCACCCCCGCGTGCAGCATCGCGGTGGCCGTGGGAGCGACACCATACCCGAGCGGGGCCCAGGTGTGGAACGGCCACAAGGAAACCAGCACGCCCAGCCCGAACATCAGCCACGGGAAAATGAACGCCTGCCGCGCGGCGGGAATCGGGTTGGCCGCGAGGTGCTCGGTCAACTTCACCAGGTCGAAGGTGGCGAGACCCGACTGCAGGTACAGGGCCACCAACCCGACCAGGGCCACCAAGGCGCCCAGGGTGAGGTAGAGCGTGATCTGGAAAGCGGCGTACCCTCGCTTCTCCCCACGCCCCCAGATGCCGATCATCAGGAACGTGGGCACCAGCGCGAGCTCGTGGAACACGTAGAGGAAGAAGATGTCCAGGGAGGCAAACGTGCCGAGAATCCCACCGACCATGAGCAACAGGAGCACGTAGTACTCCTTGGTTCGCTGCTGGATCTCCCGGGAGACACAGGTGGCCGCGAACGCGACCAAGGCACCCATAACCAGGAGCCCGAGGTTGATGCCGTCCACCCCCACGTGGAGGGAGATGCCCAGGGAGGGCACCCACGGAATCTGTTGCACGAAGCGATAGCCGCCCGCGCCAGGGGCGGCGGCATCGAAGTCGCTGAGCAGATCGAGCGCGAGAAAAGCCACCACCCC
The DNA here is from genome assembly GCA_020845805.1 of Verrucomicrobiales bacterium. GTDB lineage: Bacteria > Verrucomicrobiota > Verrucomicrobiia > Limisphaerales > CAIMTB01 > CAIMTB01. Next base: position 6,718 of record JADLFD010000533.1, read on the forward strand.
GGTAATGACCAGTGCGATGCGCCGGATCAGGACCGTCCGGGAGGCGGGGACGAAGAGCAGTCCCAACGCACCGAGCAGCGGCAGAGCGAAGAGCCAGATCAGGGGTGACATGGAAAGGGGGCGCGAGGGTTCACAGCAGCATCACCCAGAGCACGAGGACCAACCCCGCGGCGGCGAGGAAGGCATAGGTCTGCAGGTTGCCCGTCTGCACGAGACGCAGGATGCGTCCGCAGACGTCGACGCCGCCGAGCGTGCCCCGCACGAGCAGGCCCGCGACGAGCCAGCGGTCGACCCAGTCCGCGACCGCGGCGGCGGCGTCATGGGTGACGCGCACCAGCACGTCGTAGAGCTCGTCGAAGTAGAACTTGTCGCGCATCCAGCGGGCGAGCGAGCCGAGGCGGGCCGGCAGGGGATCCTGCGCCGGGGCGGAGGCGTACAGGGAATAGGCGAGCGCGAAGCCAAACCCGGTGGCGAACAGGCCCAGGCAGGCGGCCAGGGGGGCGTGTCCAAAAGGCGCGAGCAGGGTGGCGAAGAAACCGCCCGCGGCGCCGTGGCCCGCGGCCCCGTGTCCGGCGGCCGGGGCGAGCACGGTCTGGAGCGTGTGCTCAATGCCCCAGAATCCGCCCAGAATCGACGCGATGGCGAGCCAGCGCAGAGGCCAGAGCATGACCCCCGGCGATTCGTGCGCCTCGGCGACGTGGGAGTCGCGGGGAGTTCCGGCAAAGGCGACAAAGTAGAGGCGCGCCATGTAGAAGGTCGTCAGACCGGCCACCAGGATCGCGAGTCCGAACAGGAGCGGTCGCGATTCCGCGGCGGCCAGGATGCCGTCCTTCGAGTAAAAACCGCTGAAAGGCGGGACGCCGCAAAGGGCGAGGGTGCCGACCACGAAGGTCCAGGTGGTGACGGGCAGGCGGGCGGCGAGACCGCCCATTTTCCAGATGTTCTGTTCGTGATGCAGCGCGTGGATCACGGAGCCTGCGCCGAGGAACAGCAGGGCCTTGAAGAACGCGTGCGTGATGAGATGGAACATGCCGGCGTCGGGTTTGGCGCAGCCGATGGCCATCACCATGAACCCGAGCTGGGAGAGTGTGCTGTAGGCGAGGATGCGTTTGATGTCGCTCTGCTGCACTGCCATGAGGGCGGCGAGCAGGGCGGTGATGCCGCCGATCCAGGCGATGATATCCAGAGCGGAGATGCCCGCCAGGAACGACAGGCAGTCCGGCCACGCGGCGGGCAGATCGAAGAGGAAGAAGGCGCGCGCCAACATGTAGACGCCCGCGGCAACCATGGTCGCGGCGTGGATGAGCGCGCTGACAGGCGTCGGGCCCTCCATGGCATCTGGCAGCCACACGTGCAGCGGGAACTGCGCGCTCTTACCCATGGTGCCCATGAACACGAGCACGCCGCCCAGCGTGGCCAGCGCGCCGAGCGCGGTGGGATCGGACTCGAGGGTGCGCTGGATCTCGGCGAAATCGACCGTCCCCAGCGCGCCCCAGACGAGGATGATGCCGAGGAGGAAGCCGAAGTCGCCGAGGCGGTTGGTGAGGAAGGCCTTCTTGGCGGCGTCGGCCGCGGACGCGCGCTCATGCCAGAACCCGATGAGCAGGTAGCTGGACACGCCCACCAGTTCCCAGAACACGAACATCATGACGAAGTTCGAGGCGAGCACGATGCCCAGCATGGAGAACATGAACAGGCTCAGACAGGCGAAGAACCGGGAGTAGGAGGCGTCGTCGGCCATGTAGCCGCGCGAGTACAGATGGATCATCAGACCGACGCCGGTAACCATCATCAGCATGAGGTTCGAGAGCGCGTCGAGTCGCAGGCCGAGGTCCACGGTCAGCGGGCCGACCTCGAGCCAGCGGACCGAGGCGAGCAGGAACTCGCCGTCGCGCGGCGCGAGGGCGCCGAAGCTGCGGGTGAGCAGGAGGGAGGCGACGAATCCGACCGCCACGGCGCCGATCGAGAGCGCCGCGCTGAGTCGGCGCTGGCGGCGGGTCAGCAGCGTGATGGCGGCCGCCGACGCCAGTGGCAGCAGCAGGATGATCCAGGCGAGGGTCTCCGGTCTCATGCGCGTCGGCTTAGAGTTTCAACGAGGCGAGGTCCTCGACGTGCGCGGTTTGGCGCTTGCGATAGAGCGCGACGATGAGGGCGAGGCCGACCGCGACCTCGGCGGCGGCGACGGTGATGATGAAGAACACCATGACCTGGCCGTTCAGGTGGTTGAGGAAGCGCGAGAACGCCACCAGCGCGAGGTTGGAGGCGTTGAGCATCAGCTCCAGGCCCATGTAGAGGACGAGCAGGTTCCGGCGCAGAACCACCCCCAGCAACCCGAGGCAGAAGAGCGCGGCACTGACGAAAAGATAATGTTCGAGGCCGATGTGCATGCCGGTCATTTCAGTTCGCGTTTGCTGAGCAGGATGACACCCAGCATCGCCACCAGGAGCAGGACCGAGACGATTTCGAAGGGAAGCAGGTACTGACGGAAGAGCATCAACCCGAGCGCGTGGGTGGCGCCCTCCAACTGAGCGTCTCCGGTTCCGTCGGGCGTGGCGCGCAGCAGCGTCACGGCGGTGATGCCCAGCAGGCCCAGCACCGAGATGAGTCCCGCGGCGACCCCGAAGCGATTCCAGCGGCGGCGTTCCTCTTCGCGCAGGTCGAGGAGCATGATGACGAAGAGGAACAGCACCATCACCGCGCCGGCGTAGACGAGGATCTGCACCGCGGCGATGAAGAACGCGTGCAGCAGCACGAACAGCCCGGCCAGCCACACCATGGTGAGCACCAGGAACAGCGCGCTGGCCACCGGGCTGCGCGTGAAGGGATTGGCCACGGTCAGGAAGCCGCAGAGCAGGGCCAGCGCGGAGAACAGGACAAACAGGAGGTCGGTCATGGTGGGGTTCCCGGTTGCGTGGTGGGCCTAGCTCGCGGCGGGAGGGAAGGCTTCCTGCGCGCGCGCTTCGTCCTCCTTCTGCTTCCATTTGCGAAGCCCGGCGTGGGCGCCTCCCAGCGCGAGCAGCTTCTCCTTGTCGTAGATCATCTCGGCGCGACTGGTGCCGCTGAGCGAGTAGTCGCGCTGCAGGAAGATGGCCTCCTCGGGGCACACCTCCTGGCAATACCCGCAGAAGATGCACCGCAGCATGTTGATCTCGAACTCGCGCGGCATCTTCTCCGCGTTGCGACGGTCGGCGGGCGCGCCGTCCGGACCCGGCGGCGTGATGCGGATGGCCTTGGGCGGGCAGACGAACTCGCAGAGCTGACAGCTCACGCACTTGGTGGCGCCGTCCTGGTCGCGCACCAGATAGGGGGCGCCGCGATACCCTTCCCCGACGCGCCAGGGCACCTCGGGATGGAATCCGCCGGCGGTGTCTCCGGCGGCGGTGCGGCCCTCGAACAGGGTGCGCTTGAAGTGGCGCCAGGTGACCTTGAACCCGTTGGCCACCGCCGGGATATACAGCCGTTCGGCGAGATTCAGGGGTTTGCGTTCGACGATCATGGGTGGCTTGGAGATCAGCGGTGCATCATGGCCAGGACCCCGGCGGTGACCACGATGTTGGCCAGCGCCACGGGGATGAAACGGCGCCAGCCAAGGTCCATGAGTTGATCGTAGCGGAAGCGCGGCAGCATCCAGCGGACCCAGATGATCCCCACCAGCAGGACGCACAGTTTGAGGAAGAAGATCAGGATATGGAGCAGGCCCACCCACAGCGACTGCGCCGGTTGGTCGAGCCCCAGGAACGGCAGGGTCCAGCCGCCAAAGAACAGGGTGACCATCATGGCGGAGACGGAGATCATCGCGGCGTATTCGCCGAGGAAGAACAGCGCGAACTTCATCGAGCTGTACTCGGTGTGGTACCCGCCCACCAGTTCCGTTTCCGCCTCGGGCAGGTCGAAGGGCAGGCGGTTGGTCTCGGCGAACGCGGCGACCAGAAACACGAAGAACGCCACGGGCTGCTTGAACACATGCCAGGCGAGGAGACTGCCCGACTGCGCGCCGATCACGTCGGACAGGTTGAGACTGCCCACCAGCAGGAACACGGGAATCACGCTCAGGCCCATGGCGATCTCGTAGGAGATCATCTGCGCGCTGGAGCGGATGCCGCCCAGGAACGGGTACTTCGAGTTGGCGGCGTACCCGGCCAGCACGATGCCGTAGACCCCCAACGAAACGATGCCGAAGGTGTAGAGCACGCCCACATCGAGATCGGCGATGACCATCTTCTGCGCGCCGAGCTGCGACCCGAACGGGATCACGGCGAGCGTGAGCAACGCCGGCACCATGGCCAGCGCCGGAGCGATCCAGAAGTAGACCTTTCGCACATGCGCAGGCGTGTAGTCCTCCTTGAGGATCGCCTTCAGGGCGTCGGCCATCGGCTGGAAAATGCCCCAGCGCACGAGCTTCATGCCGAGGTAGGGAATGTAGCGCGCGAAGAACGGGTTGGCGCGGTTCGGTCCGACGCGGTCCTGGATGAACGCGCTGACCTTGCGCTCCACGAGCACGGCGTAAGCCACCATGGTCATGACCACGGCGAACACCACCAAGATCTTGGCGAGGCTGAAGGCGAGGAACTGCCAGTCCATGTGTGTTGGGTCCGTCGTCAGGGTGCTGCCGGGGGTCGCGTCACGGTTTGCTTCCTTCCGCTGCTGCCGCCGGCGGGATCAACGGAAGCCCGAGGTCGCCAAGTTTCGCCCAGGACATCCCGGCCATGGCCGGAAGCCCGCGCGCCATCTCGTCAAAGACGCCCTCCACCGTGGCCGGCACGGGCGCCCCGGTCTGCGCCGCCACCCAATCCTGGAGCCACTCCAGCTCGGGTCGCGCGTCCCCCGGGGCGTCGAAAGCCTTCCAGAAGCGCTGCACACGGCCCTTGGTGTTGACGAACGTGCCGCGCTTCTCCGCCGGGGCCGCTCCTGGCAGGACCACCTGCGCGCGCCGTGCGGTCTCGCTCTCGAAGAGGTCGCATACCACGAGCGTGTCCAGCTTCGCGAGCAACTCCGCACCGATCCCGTGGCGGGTCACGTCCTCACCAAACACGATCAGCGCCCGGATTCTCCCCGCGCTGATGCCCTGGGCGATGGCCGCGAGCCGCGATCCCGGCGCGTCGGCGGCGATGCCGGTGAGCCGCGCGCCATTCAGGTTGGGGTTTTTGTCGGCGCTGACCAACAGGGCATCCCCGGTGCCCGGGCGATCCACCACATCCGTGACGGCCTCGAAATGGGCAGCCAGGCGGCGCAGCAGCCAGAGTTCCTCGGTGGCCAGGCGCGCGGAGGCAACCAGCGCCAGGGCGCCTTTGGGCACGCGCCCCAGGCGTGCCACGGCCTCCTGGAGCGCGCTCGGGCCGGTGGTGCGCTGCAAAGGGGCGCCGTCGCGTGCCACCCGCACCTCGGTCAGACGGTCCGCGCGCGCCACCCAGCGGAAGTTGAGTCGTCCCTGGTCGCACATCCAGGAGGCGTTGACCGCGTCGTTGTCGCGCGGGGTGTAGCGGTGGATGCGTCCTTCGCGCGACCAGATGGTGATGTTGCAGCCCGTGGCGCAGCTGGGGCACACGGACTTGGTCTCCTTGAGAAACCAGACCCGCATCTGGAACCGGAAATCCTTCGAGGTGAGCGCGCCGACGGGGCAGAGATCGACGGTGTTGAGGGTGTAGTTGTTCTCGAACCGGGAGCCCGGATAGGCGGCGATGCTGTTGTAGGAGCCGCGGTTCACGATGCCCAGGCGGTCGTCCCCGACCAGATCCCGTGTGAATCGGATGCACCGTGTGCAGAGCACGCAGCGCTCGTCGTCGAGCATGATGCGCGGGCCGAGATCGACGGCCTTGGGCTTGTGCACCTTGGTCTCGACGAAGGTCGACGCGGCCTGGCCGTGTTCGACCGAGTATTCCTGCAGCTTGCACTCGCCTGCCTGGTCGCAGACCGGGCAGTCGAGCGGGTGGTTGATCAGCAGCGACTCCAGCACGGCCTCGCGCATCTGGCGCGTGGCGGCGGAGTTCGGGTAGATCTCCATGCCCGGGGAGATGGGGGTCGCGCAGGCGATCGCGCCGCGCGGAGTGCCGGGTTCGTAGGGCAGCACCGAGCGCGCGATCTTGGGCGAACCGTCCTCGGCCAGGACGGGCTTGCGATCAGGTCCCACCATGGGCGTGCCGAACTCGACGAGGCACATGCGGCAATTGCCCGCGACGGGCAGGCGCGGATGGTAGCAATAGTGCGGCACCTCGACCCCGGCCAGGCGGCATGCCTGGAGCATGGTGGTGGGCTGCAGCTTGCCTTGCCAGTCGGGCATGAGCTTCGGCACGTCGAGCTCGCGGCCGTCGATCTTGATGCGGATCGTCTCGGCCGAGGGGGCCACGGCGGGAGGAACCAGGGGAGTCGGGTTCGACATCAGGAAATCGCCTCCGGTCGGGGAAAAGGATTGAGGGCGCGCGCCATGGTCGGGGTCAGGGATGCGCCGCGAGGGGACGTTCGGGCGTGGGCTTGGCGACGGGTCCCGGGGGTGCCGCGGTGACCGCCGAGGGGTGGCCATTGGCGGCGGCCCGGCGCGCCTCGTCGGCGGCCCCGCGTGCCTCGAATTCCTCGCGGAACTTCTTCACGAAGCTCAGCACCGGCCAGGAGGCGGCCTCTCCGAAAGCGCAGATGGTGCGCCCCTGGATATTCTGCGCGATGTGCAGGAGGTAATCGGCGTCGGCCTTGCGACCGTGCCCGTGGGCGAGACGGTGCAGCGCCTTGGAGAGCCACAGCGCGCCCTCCCGGCACGGGGTGCATTGGCCGCAGCTTTCGTGCGCGTAAAACTCGCTGAGATTGGCCAGCGCGCCGACGATGTCGGTGGTGTCGTCCATCACGATGATGGCGCCCGACCCCGACATGGATCCCGCCTGCTGCAGGGAATCGAAGTCATAGGGGAGATCGAGGAGATCCACCTCCACCGCGGTCATCTGCCCGTCGGCGCCCTTGCGCTTGAGCTTAAACTTTTCACCCGCCTTGAACACCTTGGCCGAGGAGCCGCCCGGGATGACCGCCTTGAGGGTGCGCCCTTCGCGCAGGCCGCCTCCGAAGTTCTCGTGGAAGATGAGTTCCCCCAGCGTGACCTTGCCGACCTCGATCTCGAAGTAGCCCGGCTTGCGCACATGGCCGCTGAGGCTGACCAAGCGGGTGCCAGTGTTGTTCGGCGTGCCCAGCTTGGCGTATTCCGCCGCACCCATGGCCAGGATCTGGCGCAC
>JADLFD010000534.1 GCA_020845805.1 Verrucomicrobiales bacterium
ACCCGCGCCGCGGAGAAAGGTGCGCCGGGACAGCGCGGGCCGGGTGGAGACGTACGGGATGTTCATGGAGCGTGGCTATAACTAGCGACTGGGACGTGATCCGCCATCATTTTCTCTGGAACAGGTCGCTGCGCACCAACTCCTGGATGAGGGTGCGCACGCCGTAATGACTCGAGGCGGCCCGGTCGAGCAGCGCTTCGAGCTCGCGGCGGTCGCCGAAACCAATCGGCGCGCCCGTGGCGTAGACGGTCAACTGCCGTGCCAGATTGCGCGCCAGGACGCGATCCTCGGCCGCCAGCAGTTGTTTGAATTCGCGGATATCGCGGAAGGTGCGGCCATCGGGCAGCGAGCCGCTGGCATCCACCGGCAGCGCGAGGTGAAACTCGAATTTCTGTCCGCTCTTGGCGATCCCCAGGGCGCGCTCACCTCCCGCCTCGGAACGGTACCGCTCCCGCCAGCCGCCCATGACGTCGAAATTCTCCAACGCGAACCCGGGTGGATCGATCTTCACGTGGCAGGCGGCGCAGGTTTCCAGGTGACGATGCCGATCCAGCTGTTGGCGGATGGTGGTGGCGCCGCGGATGTCCGGTTCCACCGCGGGCACGCCGGGGGGTGGGGCCGGCGGTTTCTGTCCCAGGATGCGTTCCATCACCCAGGCGCCGCGCACCACCGGCGAAGTGGTCGTGCCATTGGCCGTGACCTTGAGCACCGCCGCCTGCGTGAGCAGCCCGCCGCGCACCGAATCAGGCGGTAAGGCGGTCTTCTTCAGGGCCACGCCGGACACCGCAGGCAGACCATAGTGAACCGCCAACCGCTCGTTCAACATGGCGAAATCAGAGGACACCAAATGGCGCGCCGGGAGATCCGCGCGAATCAATTCCGAGAAAAAGGCTCGGGGTTCCGCGGTCGCGGATTCCGTGAGCAGGTCGTCCAGATAGTAGTCGGAGTAGAGGTTCGCATCCGGCGCCGTGGCCTGCACGCGTCGCAGGTCGAGCCAGTAATCGAGGAAAGCCTCCACGAAGCGCTGCGACCGGGGATCATTCAGCAGACGATCGGTCTGCGCCTGCAACACCCCGGGCCGATGCATCGCACCCTGGTCGGCGAGGCGGCGCAGTTCGGCGTCCGGTGGCGAGTTCCACAGGAAAAGCGACAGCCGCGTGGCCAGGGCGTGGTCCTCCAACCGGCCCGGCGACTCCGCCACACACAGAAACTCCGGGGAACAAAGGACGGCGGTGTACGCCGCCAGCAACGCGTCGGTGAAGGAGTTCCCTTTGGCCAGCGCGCTGCGATACACCGGCAGGAAACGCTTGAGCTCGGCCTTGGTATCGACCGGCCGCCGGTACGCCGCGCGCAGGAACCCAGTCAGCAACCGTTCGGCGTCCGCCTCGGGCGCGCTGGACACCACCTCCACCCCGGGTGGGGGACGGAACTTACCCGGCTTCGGCGTGCCGCCTTCCTCAGAAGGGGTCGTCCCCGGCCCCGTGGAACGCCGGGTGCGCGGCAGGTCTCCAAAGAGCAGACGGTGACCGGCAGGCGGCCAGTCGTCGAACAGCGGGCCTTCCACTTCCAGCCAGCGGAAAACCACGCCCGGTTGCCCGTCCCGTTCGGCGAGCGGATTCTGCCAGCGTGCGGCCCCAGGTCGGGAGCGGAACAGCCGCCCGGCATCCGGGCGGATCATCTCGCCGGCGAGCAGGTCGACCTCCAATTCGTGGACACGCGGCTCCGGAGTCAGATCGAAATCCCCCAGATGCCGCAGCAACCGGGGCGGGGTCTCGGCAGTGATGGTGATGGGTTCGTCGCGTCGACCGCGGGAGAGACGGTCCAGATTCGGGATGGACCACTTGTTGCTCTCACCCGGGCCGACCCAGATGGTGTGTCCGAAGAACCGCAGGCGGTAGCGGCCCGCGACCGGGGCTTTGAACTCGTTCCATTTCGGCTCGATGGGTTCATAGGCACTGGCCACCACCCCCATCCCCTCCAACTCGCGCTGAGCGGGGTCGTTCGTCCCCACCGTGATCGGTGCTTCTCCGCGACGCACCGCCGGTTGTCCCTCGAATCCCAGGGAGGGAAACGTCGCGCGTTCTGGCGCGGTATTGAACTCGTTGAATTTCATGGGCCCGGTCCAGCTGCGCTGGTCGCGCGTGTAGTAACGGCGCGTGGTGGTGGGCGGTCGGTCGGGGTACGGCGCCATGGCCTGACGCAGAGCCAGATCGGCGGCGCCGAGATACCGCGCCATTTGCACGTGCGAGATGTCGAGCACGTCGCCGACTTTGTTGAAGCGGTGCGCCTCGCCGTCCTCCGGCAGCGCATCGCGCAACGGCAGCCAGGGCACGCCGAGCAGATCGCGCACGGCATTCTCGTACTCGTACCGATTCAGACGCCGTTGCGTGGCGCGACCCTCGCGAGCGATGCGCCGCTGATCCGCCTTCAGGAGTCGCGACGACACCGCTTCGAGAAAGGAATCCTGCGCCGCCGCCGCGGGCCGCGTTCGCTTGGGCGGCGGCATCTCGCCGGAGTCGACACGGTCATGGATCCGCACCCACGCCGCAAAGTTGGTGGAAGCGTCCAGGTGAAAGTCGAGCGCGCTCAGGTCCAGCCCCCCTTTCCGAGTCTCGGTATCATGGCAGTCCAGGCAATGGGCCGAGACGAAACGATCCACTACGCGAACTCGCGATCCCGCAGGTGGAGGCGATGACGGGGGCAGGGCTGGGGTATCGACGCCACCGACCGGACGGGCGAGCCCAAACCCGGCGAGCAGGAGAATCCAAAAGGCACAGCGCTTCATCGGTGGAGGGGCACGGGGGATATTCGGTCGCAAGGCCGGTTTGCTGGCAACCGCCAAAACTCTTGGAAGGCGCCGAATGTCTTGCCTCCACGCCGCCATCCGGCGTACGGATCCAAGGCCAAAGTGCGCCCCGTGGACATCCGCCTCCGATCGTCTGCCCGCCGCCCACTCCGCTTGCCCGCGTGGTGCGCCGTCGTGTTTGGACTATTCCTGGCAAATCTCGCGTCGGCGCAGTCCTTCCGGATTCTGGACGCCGACCTCGACCTCTCGCGCCGGGCCACGCTCACCCTCGAATCCCTGCCTGGCACGTACCTCATCCTTCACCGCGGCGCCGCGGTCGACACCATCCGCAGCCCGGTCGCGGTCCGATTCGCCTCTCCCGGCTCACTCGCCCTGGTCGATCCGACGCCCATCCCCTCTGGCGCCCCGCCGCGGTTCTACCGCGTCGAGCAACGCCCGGTCACCGCCTCCGGGGATCTTGATGGCGACGGGATTGATGACGTGTACGAACTGGGACTCGCTCCCACGCTCAATGCGCTTAACCCGGACGACGCCGGCCTCGACGCCGACCAGGACGGAGTGTCCAACCGCGACGAGTACCTGCGCGGCACGGACCCGCTCACGCCCAATGTCGGAGTGGTGACGGGCGTCGACTCCAACCCCGACCAACTCGAGACCGGCGTGTCGGTGCAGCGCGAGACCCTCTTCACCTTCACGCGGCCGTTGAAGTCCGGAACCGTCGTTTCGACCAACTCGGTCTTCGCCGAGGCCGGGGGGCGCCGGTTGCTCACGCGGCTGGATCTGAGCAGCGACCGCCGCAAACTCACCCTCTTCTACCTCGAGCCCATGCCCGGCGGCAGCCGCATCCGCGTGCATCTTGAAGGCGATGACCTGAAGGACGAACAGGACCAGGCCATCGACGCGGATCGCGATGGCCACGTGGGCGGATTGGGCATCCTCGAATTCGACACCTTCGGCAACCTGCCCCAGGCCACGACCGGCGTGGTGGGCGAGGTCTTCGCGTCGGAACTCGTGGCCGGTACGGCCGGCGTGACCACCAACCGGCCCCTGGCGGGGGTGATCATCACCGTCGACGGCGCGGAGCAGACACTGCGCGCGGTGACCGATGCGCAGGGACGCTTTCATCTCCAACCCGCGCCGGCCGGTCGCTTCTTCGTGCACATCGACGGCCGCACCGCCGCCGGCAGCGCCTGGCCCAACGGCGCCTACTACCCGATCGTTGGCAAAGCCTGGGAAGCCATGCCCGGCCGCACCAACAATCCCGCGGGAGAATCCGGCGTGATCTATCTCCCGCTGATCGCTTCCGGGAGCCTGCAATCCGTCAGTCAGGTCGCCGAAACCACGGTCACGTTCCCCGCGCAGGTCACCGCTCAGAACCCCGAGCTGACCGGCGTGGAGGTGCGCGTGCCCGCCAACGCGCTGGTCGCCGATGACGGCACCCGCGGCGGCCGCGTGGGCATCGCGCCGGTCGCCCCCGATCGCATCCCTTCCCCGCTGCCCGCCGGCCTCGATCTGCCACTGGTCATCACCATTCAGACCGATGGCGCCCAGAACTTCGACCGACCCGTCCCCGTCCGCTTCCCCAATCTGCCCGATCCCAAGACCGGCCGAAAACTGGGCCCGGGCGAGAAGAGCGCGCTCTGGAGCTTCAACCATGACACCGGTCGCTGGGAGTTGATCGGCCCCATGACGGTGACGGCGGACGGCAACTTCGTGGAGACCGATCCGGGCGTGGGCGTGCTGCAACCCGGCTGGCACGGCACGCAACCCGGCGTGGGCGCCGGCGGTGGTCCCCTGGGCGGACCCGACCCCTGCGGCGGAGGCGGTGGCCCGGGCGCCGGGGCGGAGAACTGCCGACAGAAACCCGACTTCGTCCCCGACGACCCCGCGAATTACAACGGCTGCGGGCCCGACGGCGCGGACTACCTGGTGCCGGACAACCCCAACGGGTTGGCCTTCCCCTGCGCCAGTTTCTTCGAGGCCTGCAAGGCCCACGACATCGGATACAACACCTGCGGCAAACCCAAGCAGGAGACCGACGACAACTTCCTCACGGGCATGCTCGCCGCCTGCGACTGTCTCATCGAACCCTTCCGCTCCAGCTGCCAGCTCAACGCCGTGCTCTACCACCGCGCCGTGACTGGCGGCGGCGGCGGCGCCTACGGAGATGCCCAGGATAAAGCCTGCGATTGTGATGACCCGCCCCCGCCGCCACCCGAATGCGAAGGCGGCACTGGGGCGTCCTCACCTGCCCTCGCTTCCGGCCCAGGCTTCGAGGATCTCCGACGTCGCCTCGCCCTGCACGCCAATCGCCCGGGCGGCAACCTCGACCGCACACCCAAGGTCATCCCTCAACTTGGCGCCCATCGCTTTGCCGTCGTCGACGTGGCCACCGGGCAGGTCGTCCAACGCGGACACGCCGGCGCCGCCGGCATCGCCTTTGCCGAACTCATTCTCGCCCCGCAGACCACCTACGACATTGTCATCCTCCAGGAAGCCACCCTGCACGAGGGTCTCCTGCGGCTGACCACCGGCCAGAGCGGCTCGCGGCTCACCCTGCCCCCCATCCTCATCAAAGAACCCACGTCCTGGGACTTCGACGGCGACGGACTCCATGACCTCGGCGAATTCGCCCTCGGCACCGATCCGCGCCTCGCCGACTCCGACGGCGATGGGGTGAACGACGCCGCCGAAATCCGCCAAGGCACCAACCCCCTCGACGGCACCCCGCTCGCCACCGGCGTCATCGGCTCGGCGCGCACTCCGGGCACCGCCACCGATATCGCCGCCGCCGAGGAATTGGTGGTCACCGCGAATGACACCGCCGGAGTGTCCCTCTTCAGCGTGGCCGATCCGTTTTCCCCCGTTCAGCTCGCCAGCGTCGACACGCCCGGCCGAGCCCTGGCCGTGGCGGTGAATCGCGACTGGATCGCCGTGGCCGACGGCGCCTCCGGACTCGCCATCCTCGACGCGCAAAACCCGTCCGCCTCGCAGATCTCGCGCCAACTGCGTCTGCCGGCCTTCGCGCGCGCCGTGGCCCTGGCCGGCGATCTCGCCTTCGTGGGGCTCGACGATGGCAGCGTACAACGGGTCGACCTGCGCCAGGGAACGCTGCTCGACCGACTCTCACTCGGCACTACCGCCATCCAGGACCTGACCCTGGACGGCGATCGACTGCTGGTGCTGTCGGTGGGCCGGTTGCATGTCCTGCCGCTCGACGGCGGAGACCTGCTGCCGGGCGCAAGCATCGACGCCGACGCCTCGCTCGGTGCCGGCGGACGCCGACTGCGCGTCTTCGCCGCCGATGGACTCGCCTTCGCCACCAGCATCACCGGGTTCTCCGTGTTCGACGTGTCCGAACCCCTGACACCACGCCTGGTGCGCCGCCATGACACCTCCCAGCGCGGATGGAAACAGATCGTCCCCAACGGAAACGGCCTCGCCGTCGCCGCCGTCAGCCCCAATAGCACCGACGATGGCCCTCATGACGTGTCGCTCTATGAAGTTGGCATCGACGGCACCACCAACCGTTTCCTGGCCACCTTCCCCACCCCCGGTCTCGCCGCCGCAGTGGTGATCCACCATGGCCTGGCCTACGTCGCCGACGGCACCGCGGGCCTGCAAGTGGTCAACTACCTCGCCTTCGACCGTGCCGGCCAACCCCCGGCCGTCTCTCTCTCCGCCAGCTTCCCGCTCGCTCCGGCTCGGGCCGAGGAAGGCAAACTCGCGCGCCTCACCGCCCAGGTCCGCGACGACGTCCAAGTGCGGCACGTCGAATTCTACGTCGACGGCCGCGAAGTCGCCTCCGACGGAAGCTTCGGCTTCGACGCCCGTTTCCTCACCCCCGTCCGCTCCGCCACGCGCCCAAGCTTCACCGTCCGCGCCCGCGCCGTGGACACCGGCGGCAACGCCACCTGGTCCGAGGAAATCAGAGTCGAGCTCGTCCCTGACGCCACGCCCCCGCGCGTGATCCATCGCTACCCCGCGCCGGGCGCCATCGAAAGCGACGTGCGCGCCTGGACCACCACGTTCAACGAACCCGTGCAACCAGACACGCTCACCACGGAAACGCTTTCCCTGCGTGGCGCCGGCGAGGATGGCCGGTTCGGGACTTCCGACGACCTGCGAATCTCCGCCGCCGACCTCGCCTGGCGAGGCCAGGCCAACACGGTCACCTACTCCTTCGCCGAAGCGCTCCCCGGCGGCCTCTACGAAGCACGCCTCCGCCCGCCCATCGCCGATCTCGCCGGCAACCCGCTCTCCGCGGAAGTCACCTGGACCTTCTGGATCCTCGGCGGCATCGACACCGACCGTGATGGAATCCCCGATGCCATCGAGGCCGCTCTCGGAACCAATCCAGAACTGGCCGACTCCGATCGCAACGGAGTGCCCGATGGCGCCGAGGACTTTGATCGGGACGGACTCCGCAGCAGCTGGGAATTGGTCAACGGCATGGATCCTCGCCTTCCGGACTCGGACAACGATGGGGTTTCCGACGCCCTGGGAGACCTCGACAACGATGGCGTCAACAACCGCGCCGAGCACGACCGCGGCCTCAACGCGCGCAGTCCGGACTCCGACGGCGATGGCTGGGATGACAATGGGGAACTCGCGTCCGGATCGGATCCGCTCAGCGCAACCTCAGCGCCTGCCGTGCTCCTCGTGAGCACGAGTGCGACGTATCTGAACGCCGTGCCCGAGACGCCGCCCGCAGGCACGTCCCGGACGGCCGCCAGCCCCTCGGTCTCGTTCCTCAACGCGGCCCCGGCCTCCTTGCCGAGCGGCACTCCCGTCACCGCCGCCTCCGCACTCGTCGCTTTCCTCAATGCCATCCCGGAGGTGCCACCCGCCGGCACGCCGATTCAAAGCGCCTCCCCCATCGTCAGCTTTATCAACGCCGTCCCCGAATCCGTTCGGGAACCCGTCACCGCCGTCTCCCCTGTCGTCAGCTACCGAAACCGCTAGCCCTCAACCTCGCGTTTACCGATGCGCTCCCGCCCCTCCCCCCTCCTGTGCCTGTGCGCCCAGGCTCACTCGTTTCGTCTGCTGGCCGCCGTCGTTCTGCTCGCCTCGCCCGCCAGCGTGAACGCCGTGGATCCCGATCTCCCCTTCACCAGTGGCTCCACTGGCGCCGACGGGCCGCTCACCTTCCGCGAAATCCCCCTGGGCCGAACCGCCCCGGCCATGGCGTATGATCCCGTGCGACAGGAAGTCGTCATGTTCGGCGGCTACAACGCCGGGGTCGGCCTGGGCGACACCTACGTCTGGCGCGGCACCAACTGGATCCGGCTCCAGCCCACTTCCAACCCTCCCGATCGCTGGAGCGCACGGATGGTGTGGGACGCGACGCGACAAGAGGTCGTGCTCTTCGGAGGGACACGAACCACCGGGCGCCTTAACGATACCTGGACCTGGAACGGCACCAACTGGACCGAGAAAACCCCGGCCGCCTCGCCCTCCCCCCGCGACGGGCACTGCATGGCCTACGACGCCGCCCGGCAGGAGGTCGTCCTCTTCTCGGGAAATGGCGGCGCCGCGGAAACCTGGGTCTGGAACGGCGCCAACTGGACCCAACGCACACCCTCCACGTCACCGCCCGCCACGGGGTCGAGCGACATGGTCTATCACAGCACCCGCCAGGAATGCGTGATGTTCGGTAACTACGGCCAAACCTGGGTCTGGAACGGCACCATCTGGACCCAGCGCAATCCGCTCGTCAGCCCGGCGGCCAGGAATTTCCCAACCCTCATCCAGGACGGGACCAGCAACACCATCCTGCTGGTGAGCGGAAACAATCGCACCGACACTTGGACCTGGAACGGCACCAACTGGACCGACCTGACTCCAGGACTGACCACGCCCATCGTGCCGGGCCGCCAATACCACAGCATGGTGTGGGATGCCGCGCGCCAAAGGGGCGTGCTCTTCGGCGGAGATGTCCCGAGCATCGACAGCTACGCCGCCGACACCTGGCTTTGGGATGGCACGCGCTGGCAGCTCTGGAGTGACAAGACGCAGATGTTCGACATGGCCGGCCGGGCGGACGGCACCTGGAACTTCACCACCATCCACGTGCCCGCTGGAGTCACCGTCCGATTCGCCAAGAATGCCGGCAACACCCCCGTGCGCTGGCTCGCCACCGGGGATGTCCGCATCGAAGGCGTGATCGATGTCAGCGGCGTCGCCGGCGTGACCACGCTTCCTCCTGGCATCCCCGCCGCCGGCGGCCCGGGCGGTTTCGACGGCGGACGCGGAGCCATCCCCGTGAACTCATCCGGTTCGGCCGCAGGCTCGCCCGGCCAGGGACCGGGTGGCGGAGCGCCAGGAACCGCCCCCTCCACCAGCCCCAATAACCTTCGTGATGGAAATGCCGGCTCCTTTGCCGGGCCGACGTCCACCTACGGCAACGCCTTCCTCCAACCGCTGACCGGAGGCTCCGGCGGCGGGGGTGGATCATCCACCGATACAGGTGAGGGCGGACACGGCGGCGGCGGCGGCGGTGCCCTGATGATCTCCACCTCCCGCGACTTGGTGCTCAACGGCACCGTGCGCGCCAATGGCGGCGATCGCGTCTGGAGCAACTACAGCTACGGCGGCACCGGTTCCGGCGGCGCCATCCTGCTTCGCGCCGACCGCATCTCGGGAGCCGGCACCCTCCAAGCCTTCGGCGGCGGCGCCAATAATCCCAACGGGCGCATTCGGGTCGAAGCCTACGCTCGCGGTCTCACGGGAAGCCGCACGCCGGCCGAGGTCGTGGGACTCCCCGCCGCCAACGGCGAACTCAACGCCCTCGGCACCCTCGCCATCGTCAGTGTCGATGGCGTGAACGTCGCCACCCCGCCCTCCGGAAATCTTCAGGCCCCCGACGTGGTGTTCACCGACGCAGGGCCGGTTCAAATCCTCGTCCGTGGCACTGGAATCCCCAACGGGACCGCCATCCGCTTGCGCATCACCACCGCCACCAGCGTCATCGATGCCACCCCCCAGGATCTCGTGAACGGTCTGGCCACGTTCAACGTCACCGTGCCCAAAGGACTCGGCACGCTCCAGGCCACTGCGCAGTTCAATGCGCCTTGAAGCCGCCGTTTCCGCGCCCATAACCTCCTGCTGCTACGAAAACCCGCCTTGCGCTGACGCTGGCCTGCCTCGTCGCCGCCACGCCCCCACTCCGCGCCCATCCTGCGGGCTCCAGCCCCCAGACCCCCACCGCGGCGCTCCCGCAGCCCGCCTTCTCTCATGCGCCCTGGACAGCCCTCCTGCGCGACCACGTGCGCGATGGGCGCGTCCATTACGCAGAACTGAAGGCGCATCCCGCCAGCCTGGATCGGTACCTCGACCGGATCGCGGCGATTCCTCAGGAAGACTTCAAACGCTGGCCGCGTGCCGAGCAACTCGCGCTCCTGCTCAACCTCTACAACGCGCAGACCGTCCGCCTCATCCTCACGCACTACCCCATCGCCAGCATCCGCCGCATCGGCCTCCTGCCCGGCGCCGCGTGGCGGGAGAAATGCGTCCGACTCGGTGACCAACACCTGTCCCTCGACGACCTCGAACACGAACTCATCCGCAAGAACTACGTCGAGCCCCGCATCCACTTCGCGCTGGTCTGCGCCGCACAAGGATGTCCGCCCTTGCGCGCCGAGGCGTATGAAGCCGTCCGCCTGGACGCGCAACTCGCTGACCAAGCACGTCTGTTCCTGAGTGACCCGGCCAAAAACCGGTTCGACCCCGCCACCGGCACGCTCTGGCTCTCGCCCATCTTCGATTGGTTCACCCGTGATTTCGCCGCCGATCGCGCAGGGTTGCGGGAGTTCGTGACCCCGCTTCTCCCCGAACCGGTCCGTCGTCAACTATCGCAACACCCTTCGGTGCGCATCCAATTCACGGACTACGACTGGAGCTTGAACGATCGGCCCGCACCATGAGCCACGCTCCATCGCCCTCCACGCCCCCGATCCCCCCCACCCAGACACGCCTGGCCACCCGACGCTGGCTTTGGCCCGTGCTGCTGATCTTGATGCTTGCCGTCCTCCTGACCTTCCTCGACCCACGCGAACTCCTGCGCGAGGCGCTGGCACTCGTGCGAGGACTCGGCCCCTGGGGACCGGTTCTATTCATCCTCGCTTACATCGTGGCCACCGTGCTCTTCGTCCCCGGATCCCCCCTCACCCTCGGCGCCGGCGCGCTATTCGGGGTCGGCTGGGGCTCGGTGTACGTCTCCCTCGGTTCCACGCTCGGGGCCACCGCCGCGTTTCTCGTGGGCCGCTTCCTGGCACGCGACTGGGTCGCGCGCCGGCTCGAGTCCCATCCCACCTTCGCCCTTCTCGATCGCGCCGTCGCTGACGAAGGCTGGAGGATCGTCGGACTCACGCGACTCTCCCCGGTCTTTCCGTTCAATCTCCTGAACTACGCACTGGGGCTGACCCGCGTCTCCCTGCGCGATTACGTGCTGGCCTCCTGGATCGGCATGATGCCTGCCACCGTGCTGTACGTGTACCTGGGATCCCTCGCCGGCGCAGGGGCGGACGGAAGGACACGCACGCCCGCGGAATGGACCCTTTACGCCGTGGGCCTGGCTGCCACCGTCGCGGTGACGCTGATCATCACCCGCCTCGCCCGACGCGCCCTGAACCAGCGCCTCCCGCCCGCCGGGTAATCCCCGGAATCGGAATTCCGAGATTCCGCAGACAAATCCAGCGTCGAGAACCGTCCCCGCACCGACATGGCTCCCGGCGAACTCGCAACCCTCTACGACGCGCACGCGCCGGCGCTCTACGCCTATCTGCTCAATCTGATGCGTAGCGAGGCGGATGCCTGCGATCTGCTGCAGGAACTGTTCGTGCGCGTGGCCTCCCGACCCGGGTTGCTGGAAGGCGTGGCCGAGACGCGCGGATTCCTCATTCGCCTCGCCCACCACGCCGCGGTCGATGCCATCCGCCAACGCGAATCCCTGCGCCGCGCCCACGCCGGCCTCGCCGAGTCCAAACCGACACCGTTCGTCCCGGCCACCAACCCCGACGAGGCAGCGCTGCAATCCAGCCTGGCGCTGGCCCTCGGCGAACTCCCCGAGGAACAACGTGCCGTGGTCCACCTGAAGCTCTGGGAAGACTACACGTTCGAGGCCATCGCCGAACTGCTCGGTCTCTCCCCCAACACCGCAGCGAGCCGTTACCGGTACGCGATGGAAAAACTGCGCGCCCGGTTGCGCCCGCTTTACGACGAAATCCGCTGATCCATCCCCACCAACCCCAGGAACCCCATGGATCGACCTCTCCCTCCCCAATCCCGCGGTCACGCGGAGGACGCGCCCGACGCGCTGGAGGCTCTCCTGCGCCAGCAGTCGTGGCCGGCCCCGCCCCCCGCGCTTCGCGGCACCATCCTCGCCGCCGCCCAGGAGGCCGCGGCGCGCCACACCGCCTCCGCCCATCCCGCGACGGAGATCAACGGCCATCCCCATACCCATCCCTATCCGCACGCGCACACGCCAACTCCCACGCTCTCGTTCTGGGAACGGTTGCAGTCCGGATGGTGCGTCCTCGCCGGCGCCTGGGCGCTGGTGGTCGCCCTCAACGCGTACTCCACCGCCGGCCTCGGACCCGCGCCGCGGCAATACCCTCCCTTCTCCGAAGCCACCCTCGCCCAACTCCGTTCCGAGGCGCAGGAGATCGCTTCGCTCGGTGCCGCCGACCCGTTCCCAGCACGCCGATCCGCCACCGCCCCCGGCGCGTCCCCACGCCTGCCTTCCCCTCCCACCACGCCCGGCGATCGCGACCGCCCTCGCGCGCGCGGTCCGCATCCCCATTCCCCATCGCACGCCGCGCTCCCTGCCTAGGCACCGGCGCCCTGCGGCACCGTCCCTCCGTGGCTCCACTCCGTTCCACCCCCAACCTCACTTCACCATGACACTCCAACGCTTTCTCAATGCCGCCGGCGACTCCCGCTGGCTCTGGTTCGGACGCGGCTCGTGGAAACCCGCCCCCTCGGCGGCCATCTCCCCCGGCACGTTCCTGTTGCAGGTGATCGGCACCGCCATCCTCGCCTGTGTGCCCGGCGGGGTCCTCGCACTCATCCTCCAGCGCACGCCGCAATTCAAAGGCGGCCTCTGGCCGCTGCCAGAATTCGCCGCGCTCGGATTCATCATCGGCCTGGTGGTGTTCCTGCTCGTGACCGTGGCTTGGAATCGCCGCGCCGCCCGACTGCGCGCCGCCGGCTTGACTTCGCCCCCTGCACTTCCCCCCTCCGCCTGGTGGCA
The DNA here is from genome assembly GCA_020845805.1 of Verrucomicrobiales bacterium. GTDB lineage: Bacteria > Verrucomicrobiota > Verrucomicrobiia > Limisphaerales > CAIMTB01 > CAIMTB01. Next base: position 13,059 of record JADLFD010000534.1, read on the forward strand.
ACGTTGGTTGGTGGCGCCGCTCTACGTGCTCGTCCTCTTCCTCGTCACGCCACTCGCCGCCGCGCTCGCCCTCGACAATGCCCTCGGCACCGCCGCCTGGAATCGTTACCGCACTCAACTCCTCGCCCGTGGTGAACGCCTTACCTTCGCTGAACTCGAAAGCGCTTCCCCTCCGGACGCGGAAAACTTCGCACGTACGCCCTTGCTGAGACCGATGTCGGAGTTCTCCATCGTGGTCACCAACCAGCGCTCCGAATTGGTCTGGAAGGACCCGATCGGTCGACTGCGCCTCCAAGCCCTTACCCATCTTCCCTTCCGTAACGAAGGCTCCCCCGACCCGCTCGGCACCAACACCGGCCGCATGGCCCTCGACCCCTACGCTCGCGGCATTCGCTCGGAACCTTTCCGCCTGGAAGAAAGCGTGGTGCTCGCCACGCGTTCGCAACTCGGGCTTCCCACCAACGTGCCTCCCGCAGCGCCGGATTTCGTGCCGCTACCACGCGACCTCGCCCTGCGCTATGGGCTCCTGGACACCAACCGCACCCGGCTCTCCACCGAAGAGTCGAAGGCGCTCGTCATCACCAACGCCGCCGCGGAAGTCCTCGCGTTCCTCAAACGACTCGAACCGGAGCTCCAGGAGATCGCCGAAGCCTCGCACCGACCGCGCTCGCGCTTCACCGCGGGCTGGAACGAATCGCTGAGCCCCACAGCCCGCGTCGATATCGCGCTCTCCGCCTACGCCCGGGTCAAGGGCCTGACTTCGCTGTTCCGCGTCCGCGCGGCGGCGCGCCTGGAACAGGGCGACGCCGCCGGAGCGTTGGCCGACACGCGCACGCTCTTCCGCCTTTCGCAATCCATGGCGGAAGATCCCACGCTCATGGGCCTGCTCGTCCGCATCGCGCAGGACGCCATCGCCATGTCCATGCTCAAGGAGGGAATCGCCGCACGCCAGTGGACCGACGCCCAGCTGGCCGAATGCCAGGCGCTGGTGCGCGCCATCGACCGCCGTGAATCCCTGATCCACGCCTTCCGCGGTGAGCGTGCCCTCGGTCTCGAGATGCTCGAATCCTGGATCCGACCCAGCTCGCCCTTCGAACTGACGCTCGTGCCTCCTACTCACGGGTCCGAAGCCAACCTCTCCGGAATCGAATCCCCCACCCGATCGGGATTCTTCCAACCGCGCGGCATGTACCGCCGCTGGCAGATCGCGCAGAGCCAACTGGTCGACCACCTCATCGCGGATCTCCAAGACCCCACCTGGCCACAACGTCTCACGCAGCAGGAGAGCACCGAGGCGTTTCTGCACCGCGCCGGACTCCTCCCCGCCACGCGCCACACGATTCTCGCCATCCAACTGGCCCCGGCTCTGGATCGGGCCGCAGGCAAAGCGGCGCGCATCAATACCACGGCGCGCCTGGCGGAGATCGCCTGCGCGCTCGAGCGCCATCGCCTGCGCCATGGCCAGTTCCCCGAGACGCTCGACGTGCTGGCACCCACTTTCCTCGATCGGCTGCCCGCGGATCCCATGACCGGCAAACCCTTCCTGTACCGCCGCACCGAGGATGGCTGGTTCAAGCTGTGGTCGGTCGGTCTGAACGGACGCGACGACGGCGGCACTATGAAACGCCGCGACAATGACCAGCATGGGGATTGGGTGTGGCCCGTACCCGTGCCCATCTCGAAGGAAGAGACGCGCCTGCTCTGAACGAGGCGATTTCTCACCTCGCTCGCCAACGCCATTCAGCGCGGACTTACGTCCGCGGCTACTTCTTCGTCCCGTAGCCGCCGTCGTGAGACGGCGCTCACCTCACCGCTCCCGCTCAGCCCCTTCGCCAATGCCATCCAGCGCGGACTCACGTCCGCGGCTACTCCGTCGTCCCGTAGCCGCCGTCGTGAAGACGGCGCTCACTCAACCCCTCCCGCTCACGCC
>JADLFD010000535.1 GCA_020845805.1 Verrucomicrobiales bacterium
GCAGGCGTCCGTCAGCTCGGCATCCGGTTTGCGCGCCACATCACCCGCGCGTTCTTCCCCTCCCCGGTTCCCGCGCCACATCCGCCGCAACGCCCGGATCCCACCGCCGCTCCCTGATTCTTTCGATCCCTACGCCGTCTCGGGATGACGGCACCCTCGGAGACCACGCCTGCATGCCCCGGCCTCCGGATGTGGCGGTCACCGACCGCGTTCCAGCTTCGTCTATCGCTGGGACCTCAGAGCCCGTCGGGACACGCCCCACAAAAGTCCCACCACCAGCAGCGCCACCAGAACCCCGCTCCAAGGCGCGGCGCCCTCGAGTCGCTGGCGCACCGGCTCCTCCATCGTCAGTTCGAGTACGCCCCAGCGGCTGCCTCCACTCATGGCAGACTGGGCCACGTTCACTCCCACGTGCACGCCCAGCGGCATCGCCAGACCCCTCGAGACCACCGCGGCCATGCCGAACACGAGGGCCGACGGAATCACTCCGAGCACAATACTGCTCAGCGACCAACCAAAGAGGAGATGACACAGACCGAACGCCACGGCGACGATGGCCTGCCCGCCCCAAAAGCCAAACCCGCCCATCAGGGTTCGAAGCGCGTACCCACGAAAGCCCAACTCTTCCATCGCCGCCAAGGCCAGGGTTCCCGCCACGGCCAAGGCGACCGTCGCCGGCTCGATCGCACCCTTCAGCCCGATTTGGAAAGGACCCGCGATCACGCGGGCTGCCATCAACTGGAGCGCGAAGAAGCCCAATCCAACCAGCAATCCGATTCCGAAGCGCATGGGAGTGCTTCGGTCCGGATCCAATCCGACGTCCTGCACGCACCGACCTTCGGTGCGCAGAAACAATAGAGTGAGACCCAGCAGGGCGACACTGCTCAAGAGTCCCCAAACGAGGTCTGCCGCCGCGGGCGGAATTAATCCCTTGAGCAAGGAAGCCAGCCAAAGAATGCCCAGGTACCCGCCCCAGAAACCCAGGACGCGAACCAACCATCCCCCTCGCCCCTTCGCCCCTGTGCTGGCTGCCGTCGGCATAAATGGTCATCTCCCACCAAACACCCCACGCCGCCCGCCCCCTTCCGCACTGCGGTCAGGCGCTCATGTCGCCACAGCGTCGTGACGTCACTGTCCCAGGAAGGCCCGCGACGGCGTCATGCTCTCTGCCGCAGGTTTCCGATGCGACGCATTCTGGTGAAAAAGAGTCGCGTTGTGGCGTTGGCATCCCGCGCCGAAGACCCGAGTCTGGGCCTCACATTCGCCCGGCACAACGCCCCGGCACGCGATGGAACTTATGAAGCCCAATCGTGAGTCCTCAAAAGACGCGGTCGATCGCACCTCCCCCCTCCGCCCTCCCCTGGGAAACCCATGGGCCAAACTTATGACCCGCCTCCCGCTCTTCGGGCTGCTCCTGGTGGGCCTCCAGACCCCGCCCCACGCCCTCGCCGCGCCGCGGATCACCGTTCTCGCTGACCAACCCGCTCACCGAGTGCCGCCCACTCTGTGGGGCATTTTCTTCGAGGATATCAACCTGTCCACCGATGGCGGCCTCTACCCGGAACTCGTGCGCAACCGATCCTTCGAGGACGGCGACCAGCCGGTGAGTTGGACCCTGACCAGTGCCGCGAACGCCGCCAACGAGTTCACCCTCGACTCGAGCCGCCCCCTCAATCCCCTGAACCGCCGCAGCCTGCGAGTGCGCCTGCAAGGACGGGCCACGCTGCAGAACGACGGTTACTACGGAATGAACGTCGTGCAGGACCATCGCTACGCCTTCCGCGTGGCGGCCCGCACCGCCGACGGCTTCCAGGGAACGGTCTCCGTACGGCTTGTGGCCGGAACGCAAACCCTGGCCTCCGGGCAACTGTCCGGTCTTTCCACCTCCTGGAAGTATCACGACCTCGAACTCACCGCGTCCGGCACCCATCCGCGCGCCAGCCTGAAGCTCGAACTGGACGGCCAGGGCACGCTCTTCCTCGACATGGTCTCGCTCACCCCGCGCGTCACCTGGAAGGGTCGCGGTCTGCGCCCCGACCTCGCGGAAGCAATGGCCGCGCTGCGACCCGCCTTCCTGCGCTTCCCCGGAGGCTGCTGGGTCGAAGGCGAAGACTTGTCGCGCATGTACAATTGGAAAAAGACCCTCGGCCAGCCCGATGTCCGCGCTCCCCTTCTCAACATCTGGGGCTACCAGGCCACGCATGGCATCGGTTACCACGAGTACCTGCAGATGGCCGAGGACCTGGGCGCCGAACCGCTCTTCTGCATCAACGCCGGAATGTCGCACCGGGAAAACGTGCCTCTCGATCACATGCACCAATGGGTGCAGGACGCCCTCGACGCCGTGGAGTACGCCAATGGCCCCACCAACTCGGTCTGGGGATCCTTGCGCGCCCAAAACGGACACCCGGCTCCCTTCCACCTGAAGTACCTCGAGATCGGCAACGAACACGGGGGCCGCGCCTATCGCGAACGCTGGCCGCTGTTCGTGGACGCCCTCCGCGCGCGTTATCCCGAGATCCAGCTCATCGCCAATCACTGGGAAGGCAGTTACCCGCGGGATCCGATGCCGAACATCGTGGATGAGCACTATTACGACACGCCGGATTGGTTCTTCGGACAGGCCCATCGCTACGACACCTACGATCGTCAGGGGCCCAAAATCTTCGTGGGCGAATACGCGGTCACGCGCAATACCGGTCTGGGCAACCTGCGCGGCGCGCTGGGCGAAGCCGCCTTCATGACCGGTCTCGAACGCAATTGTGATGTGATCGCCATGGCCGCCTACGCGCCCCTCTTCTGCAACGCCAATCATAAACGCTGGCCCGTCAATCTCATCAACTTCGACAGCTCACGCTGGTTCGGCATCCCGAGCTATCACGTGCAAAAACTCTTCGCCGAACACCGCGGCTCGGTGACGTTGCCCACCACGGTTGAGGCGGCTTCGTCGCTCGAACCCCTGCCCAGCGGCGGCATCGGCGTGGGCACCTGGAACACCAGCGCCGAGTTCAAAGACGTCCGCGTCACGGCGCCCGATGGCAAGGTGCTCTTCGCCTCCGATTTCTCCCGGGATTCCCAGGGCTGGCGCACCCTGGGAAACGGACGCTGGTCCGTGCAGGACGGCGCGCTGCGACAGCAGTCCGCCGAACATGATTTCGTGCGCGCGCTGACGGGCGATCGCTCCTGGACCGACTACACCCTGGAACTGAAGGCCCGAAAGCTGGCTGGCCGCGAAGGGTTCCTGATCCTCTTCCACAACGCCGACGATGAGGACCGCACCTGGTGGAACCTGGGCGGCTGGGAGAACGCACGCCACGGAGTCGAAATCGGCCGGACGCTCGATCCCAAGTCGGGGCACATCGAGACCGGACGTTGGTATGACGTCAAGGTGCAGATCCGCGGACTCCACGTTACCTGCTGGCTGGACGGCGTTCAGATCCATGACGTGCAGCGCACGCGCCAGACGTTCCGCACCCTGTTCGCCAGCGCCACGCGCGAAGATTCCACGGGCGACCTCATTCTCAAGGTGGTGAACAGTTCGGCCTCCTCCCTCGATACCGAGATCTCACTCGCGGGCGCCAAATCAAGGGCAGCCCGCGCTCAGGCCATCGTCCTCACCAGCTCGGATCCCAAGGACGAGAACACCCTCGACGAACCGACCAAGGTCGCTCCCAAGACCACCCTGATCGACGTGCCTCAGGGGCCCTGGACTCACACCTTCCCGAGCCACTCGCTGACCATCCTTCGCGTGCCTACCGTCAAGTAGCACGGCCGAAGCCCCCTGCTCCGATCTCCTCGTCTTTTCCAGCCATGAATCACTTCCGGCTTCTCCCCTTCGCGTGGGCGGTCCTCACCACCCTCGGCGCGTACGGTGCCGCAGACTATCCCATCCAACCGGTCCCGTTCACGCAGGTCCGGCTCACCGGCGGGCTGCTGCACGACCGGCAGGCCACCAACGCGCGCGTCACCATGCCCTTCGCCCTCGGGCAGTGTGAGTCCTCCAAGCGCCTCATCAATTTCGACCTCGCCGCCGACACGCTTCGCCGCCGGGCCGCGGGCGAGGCCGCCTTCCAGAACAAGCCTCCGACCGAGTTCCCGTTCGACGACTCCGACGTGTTCAAGGCCATCGAGGGCGCCGCCTTCTGCCTCAGCGTTTCCCCGGATCCCGCCATCGCGACCCAGATCGAGGGCATGATCCGCCGCATCGCCGCAGCGCAGGAACCCGATGGTTACCTTTACACGTGGCGAACCATGCATCCGGATCAACCGGCCCACGCCTGGATCGACCAGAAGCGCTGGCTGAAGGATTCCGATCTCAGCCACGAACTCTACAACCTGGGCCATCTCTTCGAGGCGGCCGTCGCGCATGAGAAAGCCACCGGCTCCAAAGCACTGCTTGAGGTCGCCCTCAAGAGCGCTGCCTTGGTGAAGAAGGACTTCGGCCCAGGCAAATTGCGTATCGCACCAGGGCACCAGGTGATCGAGATGGGATTGGCCAAACTCTACCGCGTCACCGGCAACCCCGAGTTCCTCGAACTCGCCAAGTATTTCCTCGATGCCCGAGGCCACGGGAGTCCCTACAGCCAAGATCACCAACCGGTGGTCGAGCAAACGGAAGCGGTCGGTCACGCCGTGCGCGCCAACTATCTCTACAGCGGCATGGCGGACGTCGCCGCGCTCTCCGGCGACCCACGCTACCTCGCCGCCATCACCCGCATTTGGGAGAACGTGGTGGGGCGCAAACTCCACCTCACCGGCGGCTGCGGAGCGCTGGCCGCCGGCGAGGCCTACGGGGACGACTACGAACTTCCCAACCGCTGCTACAACGAGACCTGCGCCGCGGTGGCCTTCCTGTTCTGGAATCACCGGATGTTCCTCATGACCGGCGAGGCCAAGTACATGGATGTCTTCGAACGCACCCTCTACAACGGCGCGC
>JADLFD010000536.1 GCA_020845805.1 Verrucomicrobiales bacterium
CCTCCCAGAACCCATCCCTTACGGTATTCCCGGCGAATCAGTGGACCCGCCTCCGGGACACCCTTGGCCACCAGTCCGGATGCATCCCACTCCAGCACGCGCCCGGTACGATAGGCCACGTTGCCGAGATGATTCGCCTCCGTGAGCGCTCCGGCGTACTCAAAGTGACACGTCGTCGGCGACCCCGTTTTGCAGGCGTGGATCCACTCCTGGTGATGCCCCAGGCTTTCCGGGATACTCGGCGCGGGTCGCTGGTAGTCCTTGAATTTCCCCTCCGGCAAAAGCACGTGCTTGCCGTAGTCGGCCAGCACCATCCCCTGGTCTCCGATGAACAGCGCGCCATCGCTCCACTGCGGAATCCCTCGATCCTCCCAGATCCGTGGCTTCATCTCGCCTTGGTACCAGGTGAGTCGCACCGGCCCCCGCGGACCCCGCGCCGGATACTCGTACGTCGCCGACATGCTCGCCGGAGCCAACTCCGCGTGGGGCGGCGGGCCATCGGCGCGAATCGTCGTTGGCGCGTCCAGATCCAGGGCCCAGAACGGCAGATCGTTCCAGTGACTCCCCAGGTCACTCATCGTCCCGCTGCCGAAGTCCCACCAACGATACCACTTCGGACCGGGGAAATAGATCTCGTGAAACGGCCGCTCCGGAGCCGGCCCCAACCACAGATCCCAGTCGAGCCCGGCAGGAATCGGAGAACTGCCCGAAGGCCGGTTCTGGATCGTCACGATGTCCTTGTGACGTGCTGCGGCCTCCGAACTTTGCACGCCCCAGGCCCGCGACACCCAGACATGCACCTCGCGCACGGTGCCCACGGCACCGCCGCGGATCAACTCCACCACGCGACGATAGTTGGCGGTCGCGTGAATCTGCGTCCCCATTTGTGTCGCCACCTTCGCTTCCCGCGCGGCCTTGCGGATTTCGCGCGCCTCCCAGATGGAGTGCGTCAGGGGCTTTTCGCAGTAGACGTGCTTGCGCAGTTTCAATGCCGGAAGCGTGGCGAAGGCATGCGTGTGCTCCGCCGTACTGACCACCACCGCATCAAACGACTTCTCGTCGTCGAACAATCTCCGGAAATCCGGATACTGCTTGGCGCCGGGAAACTTCCTGACCGCCGCGTCCAGTGCCGGCTGGAACACATCGCAAACCGCCACCACGTTCTCACCCGCCATCTCCTGGAGGTTGCCACTGCCGCGTCCTCCACACCCGATCACCGCCACGTTGAGTTTCCCGTTTGGCGACGCCGCGCGCAGGAAGGCCGGAGCCGACGCCGCGGCGAGGATCGTGCTCAGAAACCCGCGTCGGGAGGATCGCATTGGGGACATGCCGCACCCTGGCAAAAGTCGTTTCCCAGGTCACGCGCGACCTCCTCAATACGTTCCCTCCAGCGTTGCCCTCCGGTTCCCAGGTGGGGATTCTGATCCCAATGCGTTCCAGTCGACGTGGGGTCCTTCGTGCCGCCTTCGCCCTCTTGGCCGTTGCGGCTCTGGCGGGCGTAGCGATCGCGTTCTGGCCGCGCGCACCTCGTGTGCCCTCGGCGGCCGTCTCCGCCAGCACGCCGGCAGTCGCTCCAATAACCACGACACTCGCCCGCCCCGCCCCCGCCCCCGCTGACCCCGGCGGCCAACGCCCCGTGACCTTCAATCGGGATCTCGCCGCGATCGTCCACCACCACTGCGCCGGTTGCCATCGACCCGGGGAAGTCGGCCCGTTCCCGCTCATCACAGTGGACGACGTCCGCAAGCACGCGCGCGATCTCATCCAGGTCACCCGCACACGGACGATGCCCCCCTGGATGCCCGCCCCGGGCGAGTTCCCGTTCGTCGACGAACGCCGGCTTTCCGAGACCCAAATCCAGCTGTTCGCGCAATGGCTGGAGGACGGACTTCTCGAGGGCCCGCCCGCGCAGCCGCCTCCCACGCCGAAATGGACCGAGGGCTGGCAACTGGGCCCGCCCGACCTCATCGTCTCCCTGCCGGATTCCTACTCTCTCACCAACTCAGGACCCGACGTTTACCGCAACTTCATCCTGCCCGTGCCCGAAGGCCCGCGCCGGTTCGTGCGCGCCTTTGAATTCCGACCCGGCAGCCGCGCGGTGCACCATGCGTTCATCCGCATCGACGGCTCCGGCGAGTCCCGGCGCCTCGATCAAAAGGACGCCGAACCCGGATTCGGCGGCATGGAAATCCCTCCCGCTTCCGAAAGCCCCGCGGGCCATTTCCTCAGCTGGCAACCCGGTCGCCTGCCCAGCGTGATGCCCGATGGCCTCGCCTGGCCGTTGCGGGGCGGCGTGGACATCGTGCTACTCATGCATCTCCAGCCCCTCGGACGCCCAGAGCCGCTGCATCCCACCCTCGGCTTCTACTTCACCGAGGTCGCCCCCACCAACATGCCCATCAAACTGGGCCTACGCTCCTACACCATCGATATCCCAGCCGGCACCACCAACAACTCCGTCGAGGAACGCGTCACGTTGCCCGTCGACACCCGGCTCCTCGCCGTCCTGCCCCATGCGCACTATCTCGCTTCCCAAGCCGATGCCTTCGCCCTCCTTCCCGACGGATCCCGCAAATCGCTCATGCATATCCCTCGCTGGGATTTCAATTGGCAGAGCGAGTTCCGCTTCGTGACCCCCGTCTCCCTGCCGCGGGGCACCGTGCTCGGTATGCGCTTCACCTTCGATAACTCCTCCGCCAACCCGCGAAATCCACGGCACCCCCCGCAACGCACCACGTTCGGACTCCAAACCTCCGACGAAATGGCCGAACTCTGGTTTCAATTGCTGCCCGTCCACGCCGCCGAAGCCGAACAGCTCGAGCGAACCGCTCAAAGCGTCACGGTGCGTGACATCGCCGAACTCAGCCGGTTCCGCCTCCGCCAGAACCCCAGTGACCCCGAAGCCACCGCCGAACTGGGCAAGGCCCTTCTCGCGCAGGGCGATCTGGACGGCGCGGAATCCCACTTCCGCCAAGCCTTACAACTGCGCCCCACCCTCGACGACGCGCACTATCACCTCGGACTCGTGCTCTACGAACGCCGGCGCTTCGCCGACGCCGAACGCGCCTTTCTCGAGTCCCTGCGACTCAATCCCGCCCATTTCCAGGCCCGCAACAACGCCGGCCTCTGCTGTCTCCAACTCCGACGACCCGCCGAAGCCGCGGCGCACTTCCGCGAAGTCTTGCGCGTGCGCCCTGAGGACCGCGTCGCCCGCGCGAACCTGCAACTGGTGGAACGTCGGTGACGCACCGCGGCCTACATCAAGTCCGTGGCACGGGCTGCGGAACATTTCGAGGCACAGCCTTGCGCCCGGCACCGGACAGGCGCAGCATTTCGGCCGGAAGAAGGTCAGCCTCCCCCCAGGCCTCCGCATCCACAACTTCATGAATGCGCCCATCCATCACTACGTCCGGCCGACATCGCGAAGCGGTTTCACGCTGATCGAGCTGCTCGTCGTCATCGCCATCATCGCCATCCTGGCGTCCATGCTCCTGCCCGCCCTCGCCAAGGCTAAGACCAAGGCCCAAGGCATTCTCTGCATGGCCAACACCAAGCAACTGACGCTGGGCTGGCGTATGTACGCCGAGGACAACGACGACAAGATCCCCTACGCCTACGTCGAGAAGGGATCCGCCAACGACAAATACGCCTGGGTCCGAGGCATCCTCGATTACTCCGGCGCCAACAAGTCCAACTGGGACGTCAAAGAGGATCTCGCCCGCAGCCCTCTCGCCCCCTACCTCGGCAACAGCTACGGCGTCTTCAAGTGTCCCGCGGACAAGTCCACCGTCAAAACCACCGCCGACGGCCGGCTCCCACGCGTGCGCAGCGTCTCCATGAACGCCTGGGTCGGCGGCAACGAAGGCAAGCACACCTGGTTCGGCGGCCCCGAGTGGCGCATGTACCTCAAGCTCGGCGATATGGTCGACCCCGGCCCCTCCATGACCTGGGTGCTCATCGACGAACGCGAAGACTCGATCAACGACGCCTTCTGGGTCACTCAGATGCCCGGTTACCCCGACCCCACCCGGACCATCATCACCGACTACCCGGCCAGCTACCACAACGGTGCCGCCGGTCTGTCCTTCGCCGACGGCCACTCCGAAATCAAAAAGTGGGTCGACCCCCGCACGCGCCCAATCCTGAAGGCCAACGGTCAGATCCCCCTCAACGTCGCCTCCCCCAACAATCGCGACATCCTCTGGATCCAGGATCGCACCACCCGCAAGGTGAACTGATCAGGTCCCGGCCGCACTGGCCGACCTGATCGAGGGCGACGCCACGTCGCATCTCTCTCCGGGTCGTCGGGTCTCCCCGACGACCCTTTTGTTTTCGCACCCCGCCTCCCACACATCGTCCTCTCTCTCCTTCACATTTCCGTCACTAGAGCTCGCTCGCCCACGACGCCACCGCAGCTACACGCCACGCCCAGCCTCTCGTGGCCTCGGGTTTCCCACGCAACCCGGTTCCGCCATCCGCTCCAGTTGCAATTCCAGCGCTCGCTCGTACGGTGCTCGCCATGGCCGAGCCGAAGCCACCGCACTCCTCCCCGGCCGGGTCCGAGTCCGCGCCCCACACCTCCACGTCCCCATTCGCGGATCTGCTGCCACGCGAGGAACTCGACCAACTCTCGCCCCTGCAGATCCTGGATCTGGTCGCCACCCGACTCCCCCCGCGTCACCCCGCCCTGCTCGACCTCGCCTATCTGCGCGACCGGGTCGCTTCGCTGGAGGACATGACCGATCAGGCACGCCAGGTCATCGAGAAGTACGAAGAAGCCCTCACCAAACTGCGTTCCCCCGCGTTCCGCGTCGGGACCTTCCTCCAGTCCGTTGATCCCGACCGCGCCCTCGCCTGCATCAGCGGTGTCGACTACGTCTGCCGCGTCGATCCACAGATTCCGCTGGCCAGCCTGCAGACCGGACAACGCGTGCTGTGCAACGAGGCCTTCGCCGTGGTCCAGGGACTCGGATTCGATCGCAGTGGCCCCATCGTGCGCATCGATGAAGTGCTCTCCGACGGCCGACTGCGCCTCGGCGGCGAAGGGGGCACCACTCCGGTCGTCGTCGTGCGCTCCGCCCTCCTCGCCAAGGAAAAGCTCAAGCCCGGCCACGAAGTCCGGCTCGATGCCAACCAGCGCGTCGCCCTCGAAGTGCTCGGCATGGGTCGCCGCATTGAACGCTCCCTTGAGCAGGTCAGTGAAATCCCGTGGTCCTCCATCGGCGGCCAGGACGAGGTCGTGCTCGCCATTCGCGACACCATTGAACTCCCCCTTCTGCACCGCGACCTCTTCCGTCGCTTCGATCACGCCATCCCCAAGGGCTTCCTCCTGCACGGCCCTCCTGGTTGCGGCAAGACACTCCTCGGCAAAGCCACGGCCTGGAACCTCCGCCAGCAAATCCGCGACGCCACCGGCGTCGATCGCCGCGAATTCTTCCTCCACATCAAGGGCCCGGAAATCCTCAACATGTGGGTCGGCGAATCGGAACGACAGGTCCGCGACCTCTTCGCCCAATGCCGGGAACGCGCCGCGGAAGGCCAACTCGCCTTCCTCTTCATCGACGAGGCCGAAAGCATCCTCGGAGTGCGCCGCGGCGGCCGCGCCCACAGCATCCTCTCCACCCTCGTCCCCATGTTCTGCACGGAGATGGACGGCATCGAACCGCTCTCCAATGTGGTGATCATCCTCGCCTCCAATCGCGCCGACCTCATCGACCCCGCCATCCTGCGCCCGGGACGCATCGACCGAAAAATCCGTGTGCGCCGACCCGACCTGCCGGGTGCTCAGCGCATCTACGAGATTTACCTCCGCGATTCCCTCCCCCTCGCCGAACCGGGCGCGGAACTCGCCCGTGCCACCGCCGAGGCCCACTACGCGCGCCGGCCCGAGAACGAGTTCCTCGAACTCACCTACCGCAGCGGTCGCCGTGAAATCCTCTCCCGCGGCGACGTCGCCAGTGGAGCCATCATCGCCGCCATCGTCGAACGCGCCAAAGGTCTCGCCATCAAACGCGCCATCACCTCCCAATCCCCTGGCGAACTCACCCGCGCCGATCTCCTCGAAGCCCTGCGCCTCGAACACGCGGAAAACGATCTCTTCCCCTCCTCCGATCTCACCGAGGACTGGCTCAAACTCACCGATCTCGACCCCGAGAACGTCGTCCGACTCGGCCCCATCCGCCCACGACGCCCCACCCCCTCCAGCGTCGTCTGACCCACTCCCCAATCCTCGTGCCGCGCCCCTCCGCTCCGCCGTCCAACCTCATGCCCACCCCTCACGCCTTCTTCGGCATCGAAACCGAGTTCGGCATCGCGCGCGGGGATCGGCCCGATCTCGATGTCGTCGCGGAATCCATCGCGCTGGTGCGGAGTGCCACCGAACCAGGCATCCTCATGCGCTGGGATTACGCCGCCGAAAACCCGCACCGCGATATGCGCGGCTTCGAGGTCGAAGAACTTCGCCAGGACTTCGACGAAGCGCGCTACGTTTCCCAGGACTCCCAGCGCGCCCTGAGCTTCACCGAGATCAAAAGCGACCTCGTCTTCGGCAACGGCGCCCGATTCTACAACGACCACGCCCACCCGGAATACTGCACTCCGGAATGCGCGCGATTCGAGGACGCGGTCGTGCACGATCGCGCCGGCGAACGGCTGGTGATGGCCTGCGCCGCCGAACTCACCCGGCAGCGCGGCGAAACGGTCCGCGTCTACAAGAACAACACCGACTTCTGCGGCCATAGCTACGGCTGCCACGAGAACTACCTCGTCCCGCGCGCCCTCGAATGGCAGTCCCTCGCCAACGCCATCCAGGGCTTCCTCGTCACCCGCCAGATCTTCGCCGGCGCCGGCAAGTTCGCCGTCGAGGAAGAGGACCGCTTCGTCTCTCACGGATTTCAGATCGCGCAACGCAGCGACTTCTTCTCCGAACTCCAGAGCGTCGACACCATGCAGCGACGCCCGATTATCAATACGCGCGACGAACCCCACGCCGATCCCCTCCGCTGGCGACGTTTTCATGTCATCCTCGGCGACGCCAACATGATGCCCTTCGCCACCTGGCTGAAGATTGGCACCACCGCGCTGGTCCTCGAAGCCATCGCCCTCGCACCCCGCGATCCCTGGCCCACCCTCGCCGCCCCCCTCGACGCCCTGCGCTCCATCTCGCGCGATCCGTCCTTCCAATGGCCGGTCCGCCTCGCCCAGGGCGCCGCCTCCTCCGCCCTCGAAGTCCAGGCCGCCTGCCTCCAACAGGTCCGCCGCCGCTGCGACCTCTCCCTCCCCCATCGCGCACTCCTCGTGGAGGCCTGGGATGAGATCCTGCGCGATCTCGACCACGATCCGCTCACCTGCGCCGACCGTCTCGACTGGGTCGCCAAGCGACAATGGATCCGCCAGTTCCAGGAATCCGAAGGCATCGCCGACGAAGACCCGTGGTTGCGAAGCCTCGATCTCGAATACCACCGTCTCGACCCCGCCGAAGGCCTCTTCTTCGCCCTCGAACAATCCGGCGCCGTTCGACCCCTCCCCCTGCCGGACTGCGGTCCCGCAGCCATCGAACGCGCCATGCATGAGCCTCCGTCCGACACCCGCGCCGCGGTGCGCGGGTTGTGCGTCTCCAAATTCGGCGCCGCCGTCGAGAACGCGCAATGGGACCACGTCACCCTGCGCACGTCGCGCGGTCCGTTGCGCCTCGACCTCGCCTCCCTCATCGACCCCGCAGAGGTGCACGCGTGCCTCCAGGCCCTCCGCCAGGTCTCTTCTCCCGATGACTTGCGCTTTCCGGCATCGGCCTGAAAGTAGCCCCAACTCACTCGAAACTTATGCCCGACCAGACCCAGAAATTCCGCCCCCCCACCCCCGCCCCGTCCGGCGGCGGCGGGGACGGTCCCAAGGCGCCCACGGTGGACAAACCCAACGCCGAGGAGTTGCTCAAGCGCATGCGGCGCGTCGATCCCGACCAGGCCCGTCGCTACCGTCAGCGCACCGGCGAGTAACCCCCCCGCCGCCCCTCAACCCCTCGCCACCCTTCCTCGTGGGAGACTCCCCTCCGGCACCCATCCCCGGTGACTTCTTCGCGCTCCTCGCGCGACACGGCTCGTCACCGATTCCGCCCGGCCACGCCAATTCCCTCGCCCCCGTCGAGACCCAGGCCACCACGGTCTTCGGATTCCACTTCGCCGACGGCGCCATCATCGCCGGAGACCGCCGCGCCACCGCCGGTAATGTCATCGTCACGGATACGATCGAGAAGGTCATCGAACTGGACGCCACCTCCCTGCTCGCCATCGCCGGCGTTCCCGCCACCGCCTTCGAAATGGCGCGCGCACTGCAAACCTCCTTCGAATACTTCCGCCGCAGCCAACTCCAACCGCTCAGCCTCCCCGCCCGCGTCCGCGCGCTCTCCCGAGCCCTGCGCGACAACCTCCCACTCACTCTCCAGGGCGTCGGCGTGGTGGCCCCCATCTTTGCCGGGCTCGATACCACGCAGTCCCCACCCAAACCCTGCCTGTTTTTTTACGACGCCCTGGGAGCCCAGTTCCAGGCGGTGGGCTTCGCCGCCTCCGGCTCGGGGGCCAACACGGTCCGTAGCATTCTCGGCTATCAGGAACGCTTCGGAAACCCGCGCCCCTCCACCCTCGACCGCCGCGCTGCCGTCCGGCTCGCCCTGCAACTGCTCATGATCGCCGCCGAATTCGACAGCGCCACCGGCGGGGTCCACCCCGCCACCCAGCGCTATGCGACGCTCCGGCTCCTCACCGCCGACGGCGTCGAGAATGTCCCCGACGCGGAACAAGCCGCCGCCCTCGAACCTTCCCCCGCCGCGCCATGACCGACGAACCCTACCGCTGGCTCGAGGCGATCGGACAACGACGCGAGTACGTCGAATCCCGACTCCACGGCGGCTCCCCCATCCTCGCCGCCTGCCTCCACCAGGGCCTCCTCCTCCTCGGCGTGGGCACCGGACAATCCAAGGTCTTCGAGATCTTCGACCGCCATGCCATGGCCGGCATCGGTCACCCCGCCGATCTCGAGCGACTCCGGCAGTCCGCCATCGATGCCGCCCACCTGGAAGCCTTCACCCGCGCCCCCGATGACGTCTCGCTGCGACGCCTCGTGAGCTTCGGAATTGCGCCCACGATCAAGGTCGCCTTCGAACAACTCTTCTCCCCCCCTTTCCTCGCGCGCACCCTCTTCGTCGAGCTCGGCGCCACCCCCACCGAAGACACGCTCGCCCACGTCGATTTCGACGGCACCTTCGCCTTCCAAAAGGGAGGCTGCCGGATCCTCGCCGAACCGGGCACCGACACTGGCCCCGCGGAAGCCTTCCTCGCCACTCACCAGCGCCCCGAATTCACCCTCCCCGCCGCCGCTCAGTTGCTGCTCTCCGTCTGGACGCACCTGACCCAAGGCGCCGCTCTCACCACCGACGCCACACCACCCCCACGCCTCGCCGAACTCATTGGCTCCCGCACCCTCGAAGCCGGTTTCCTCGCCCGCTCCCACCGCCGCGCCGCGCGCTACCTCGCGCTCACTCCGGAACAACTCGGCCTCGCCCCAAGTCCCACCCCATGACGCGCATCGTCGGACTGGAAACCGAGTACGGCTGCCTCTGCGAGGATCCCGCCGGCCCCGCCTCCGCGGTTGGCCTCGTCCGCAACTGGATCTACGAGAACCGCCGTTACGGCCTGTCCGACGTCTTCCAGCGTGACTGGGACGAACCCCCAGGCAACGGCGGCTTCCTGTTCAATGGAGGCCGCGCCTACGTCGACATGGGCCACCTGGAATACTGCACGCCCGAGTGCCTCAGCCTTCGCGACCTGCTCCTCTACGACCGCGCCGGCGATCATCTCATCAACGAGGCCCTGCAAGACCTCGGCCTCCAGCATCGCGTGGGCTTCGTCCGCAACAATGTCGACCACTACTCCGGCGCCACCTTCGGCTGCCACGAGAACTACCTGGTCCGTCGCTCCGCTCCGCTCAGCGAACGCAATATCCTCTCCGTCCTGCTCTTCCTCACCCTGCGCGTCCTCTACACCGGGGCGGGTCGCGTCGGCTCCTCGCTCGGAGCGGAGAACCGCGGCGACCATCGCCGCGAAGGCGCCGACCCGCACTTCCAGATCAGCCAGCGCGCCGACTACATCAACAACGAGCTGTTCGAATGGGTGCAGTTCAATCGCGCCATTATCAACACCCGCGACGAACCCCTCGCCGACGCACGACGCTTCCGCCGACTCCACCTCCTCCACGGCGATACCAGCGTCCTCCCCACCACCCTCGCCCTCAAGGCCGGCACCACCTCGCTCGTCCTGGATCTCCTCGAACTCGATCACCTCCCGCAAATCTGCCTCGCCGATGCCGTCGGCACCTTCCGCCAACTCTCCCACCAAACCCTCGGCCCCTGGGAAGTGACCCTTGCCACCGGAGAAACCGAAAACGCGATCGGCCTCCTCCGCCGATACCACTCCGTCGCCCACGCCGAGTTCCACGGACGCGACCCCGAAACCACCGCCATCCTGGCCCTCTGGTCCGACACACTCGATCGGCTGGAAAGCGACCCGTCCACCCTGGTGGGACGCGTCGATTGGATCACCAAACACTGGCTCTTCACCCGGTTCCTGGAGCAGGAAAGCCTGGGTTGGGACCACCCCTGGCTACGCTCGCAGGACCTCGAGTTCCACCACCTCGACCCCGGCCGCTCGCTCGGCCTCTCCCTCGACCAAACGCCGGATCCCTGGCGCTTCACCGAGGCCGAGGTCAATGAGGTCCGACTCCGCCCTCCCGCCGACACCCGAGCCCACGCCCGGTCCCAACTCATGCGCCGCATCGCGGAAGCCAAAGGCCGCTACTTCGTCGACTGGGAAGTCGTGGATCTCGAGGGCCACGACACCCTCCATCTGCTTGATCCCTTTGACCCGGTCGCGCCCGATTTCGTCCGGGCTGTGCCCGTCCCGGAGCCGATCTCCTCCCCACCTGCCGACGCTCCCCCAGCGGACCCCCAAAGGTAGAAACCGAAACCCTGCTTCAGAACCAGTTCCCTCAACATTTGGGTTCCTGGATCTGGGTGGTCCGCGAAGTCAGTCACGCCGCCGCCGGTTTACTCCTTGGGTACCCACGTCGCGGTGACACTCATGGCAGCGGTCGCCGACACCGGTGCGGGCGGGACCGGGTACCGACGTTCGTCGCCCCCGGGCCACACCACCCGAACCTCCGTCGCGCCCGTGACCCGCGGCAAAAGCGGCGCCAGCCCGTTCTGCGATAGCCACCCACCACCCGCCTGCACCTCCTTCATCACCGAGTCCACCCCCACCCAACCCACTCTCGCCCCGATCCCGGCCGGATTGGCGGGCGGTCCACGCAGAATCACGCGCACTCCCGGTGTCGCGACGAGATTCCTGAACAACCGCGTCTCCGCCCCATTCTGGCCGACCACCAGGTCGAGCCGTCCGTCGCCGTCATAGTCCGAGACCGCCGCCCCGCGCTGTTCCCCGTGGATCAGCACTCCCGAGCGGGCCGCGGAGACCGACACGAATCCACCCCGTCCATCCCCCTTCAGCCAACACCCCACTCCCGCGTCGAATCGCGGTTGATGCGGTCGCACAGCGAAGAAGTTCTGCGCCAGAAATAAGTCCTCCGCTCCGTCTCCATCCGCGTCCGCCACCACCACACCGAACACCGGCGCCCACTGCGCCTCGATCGGCAGCGCGCGAAACTCAAACTGCCCCGCGCGCTGCAGAAACACACCCGTCTCCGCACACCCTGCGGTCATCAACTTCGCCCGGCTCATCGTATCCCCCAGCACCTCCGCCACTGTCGCTGCCCCGTACGCCGCATGGGTCGCAAACCGGCCGCGCACGAAGGGCAGAGATGCCGCCACCACCGTCATCGGCTGCGTCGGCCGATCCTTTTGCACCGCCTGGTCACGCCACGCCTCCAGCACGTCGTGCACGCCGTCCGCGTTGAAATCTCCATGATACAGGCGCAACCAACCGTCCCCCGGGGCGCCCGTCTCCGAAACGAAACGATGCCGTTCCTCCGGAGTGTTCCGCCCCCAATTGCCCGCCACCAGATCGGGCCGCCCATCCCCATCCAGGTCCGCCGCGGCAATCGAATTCCATCGGCCACGCCAAGTCTCCCGGTCCAGA
The DNA here is from genome assembly GCA_020845805.1 of Verrucomicrobiales bacterium. Lineage (GTDB taxonomy): Bacteria > Verrucomicrobiota > Verrucomicrobiia > Limisphaerales > CAIMTB01 > CAIMTB01. Next base: position 12,144 of record JADLFD010000536.1, read on the forward strand.
CCCATCGCCGAGGTCGCCTCACTCCAACTTCCCTTCTCCCCCTGTCGATACACCCGGATCGGACCCCACTCGGTGGAAAGCGCCAGATCCACATCCCCATCCAGGTCGAGATC
>JADLFD010000537.1 GCA_020845805.1 Verrucomicrobiales bacterium
CTCCGCGGTTTTTCTCAAGCCGGAGGCTGATTTCGACCCTCCCGATCAGGGCCTGCGGAATCCTATCCCAGACTGCGCAGTCCATGTCTCACGCAGCAGAACTATACCCGGGTGTCGCACACCGTTGCCGGATCCCAGACCCGGTTGGCCGGATGTTGGGCTGGGATCGAGCTCAGCTCATTGCTGCGGATATCCATGGCCCCCGCGCGATAGGTCCAGTCCTGCCAGTTCATGCCCCAGACATCGTGATGATTGTTCAGAATCACGCACTGCGTGGCGCTGATCGATCCGGCGTAGGTCCAGTCGTAGTTGTCCCCAAATCGCACGCCAATGTTTCCGCTCAGCATGAGGCAACGATCGACGCGCCCCGTCGGCGCGCCATACCCGCATTCGATCGCCTGGCCGCACCCGAGAAACACGTCCCCGGTATGCCGCACGTCTTTTCCCTGGCCGGAAAGGGAGTTGGCCTCGTGATAGACCGACTCAAACCAGCAATTCTGGAACCGCAGCGTGCCGCCGCCGCTGGCCCCGGAATCCACCCCGTCATCCCGGGTCCAGCCAAACAAGGTGTTAGTGAAGCCGCTGACGTGGCCGGCGGGAATGTTCTTCAAGTACAACCCGTCCTCGTCCGCATCCTGGAATCTCCAGTACGGCACCGCGGGCTCAAAACAATCGATGAAGGCGCTGTCGCGCACTTGGAATACGGCGTCCTCATACTCGCCCCCGGTGATGGCGCCCTGCATCAGGAACCGCTCCAAGGTGAAGAAATACCGCGCCGTCCCATCCATGCCGACCGAGTGCCCCAACTGTCCGCTCAAGGCGATGGCCGCACTGTCGGTCAAGGTCACCCGGCCATGCGAGGTACAGTGGAACAGACTCTGTTCCACGCGATGGCTCCCCGGCGTTCCCTGCGGATCCGCGCCGCTCCCGGTAAACAGCGTTCCCACCGCCCTGATTTCGGAGGTGGCCTCGCGCAGAAAGAAACCGCCCCAGGGACGCCCGCGCTCCGAGGGCATGAACACTACCGGGTCCTCCACGCTCCCCTGGACGTCCATCAACCCGTCCGCGAACAGGTTCACACCGGGATCAAGTCGCACCACGGTACCCGCCCCGACTTCAAGGGTACCGCCCGCGGGAATCGTCAGGTCGTTCGTGACTGCGATCCGCGCTCCGGGCGGCCAGCTCGTGTTCCTCGGCAGCGTCCCCGACACCGCGGTCCATGCCTCTCCGCCGTCGAGAGCCACGGTTAAGCTGACCGGGAGCCCCCCCATCTCGGCACGATGAACCAGTGACTCCCCGGAAGCGCTGCGGTGCAGAAACCCGGAACCCACGCCGCGCTTGATCGCGAGGGTGGGCTGCGCGTCCGCCGTCAGATCTCCGTTGACCCGCATTACGCGCTCCCGCGAATCCTGCACCCAGACCACCACCGGAATGTCGTAACCGGCGGGGAACGACCTTGGCCGCAAAAGTCGAAAGCTCGCCCCCGCCAGTTCAGCGCGGGAACTGGGGATCGGGGGCCACGGTGTCCACGGCGGAAGGCCGTCCTCGGTGCTCTGCTTCGCACTGCGCTCCGAGGAGCGCACGATGAAACGAACCAGAGCGTTGGTGGTCTCGCCGCTCGCGAGATGAGTGCGGGTAACCAGGAGCTCGTGATAATCCACCACAGTCACGACCTGGTCGATATCTGTGGGAACCCGCTGGCCATCCAAGTGCGCGAGGTAGCGGAAGCCGCGCTGTGTGGGCACGCGGAAACGCACGCGATCCACGTGGGCGCCGTACTGCCGATCCGCCACCCCGTCGATGAGCACCGGGGTTTCCGCCGGTCCCACCGCCAGGTCGGCGAGGAGCACGAAATCTCGACTGCTCCGAGACCCGTTGAGGCCCATCAACGCCAACACGTGATCCCCAGCCCCAAGCCGTGCGGGCCCCAGATCATAGGCCACGGGCGCGCTGGGCGTATCATCGGTGCTGAGGGAGTGCTCGTGCGTCGACGACGCCGTGCTCGTGAAGGCGGGTTCGTTCGTACCCGAGGCATGGTTCACGCCGACCAGGAACCTACCGTCCAACCACGCGACAAACCCGTCATCCCAATCCACGGTGAGAACCAAGCGTTGAGTGGAATCCAAAGCCTCGGCGAGCCGGAACGTTTGCCGCGCGTAGAGCGTCGTGTACCCGCCCTTCATGTCGGGCAACAGCGTGAGACATCGATCGGTTTCAGCCGCAGAGTCCGCGTACCCGAACCCACCCCGGCCGTGCAGCCACGAGGTGTCCAGGGCCTCTTCCGGCACGGTCTTCCAGTCGACGGCCGGCGCCTGCGTCCCTTTGTGATAGGCCCAGGGGTTGTCGTGCGTCACCAAGGGCATCACGGCGGCCATGATGCTCCCACCACCCAGCAGCCACCCGGCCAGCAGAACCGTTCGGCCAAACGCATTCATAGGGCTCAACTCCCCGCCGCGCGATGCCTCGCCTTCCGTCGATGATGACGTTCCGGTGGCACCCCGCGACGGAGACCACTCAACCCGCACCTCCGGCGCGGAGCAAGAACGCGGGGACACTCGGAGGCTGCGCGAAGAACCTGCTGGAGGAGGTACGAACGACCGCAAGCCCAGCCTGATCGGGGAGAGGCAGCAACGAAAAACCCCGAAGCCAGAATTCGCTTC
>JADLFD010000538.1 GCA_020845805.1 Verrucomicrobiales bacterium
CTGGGTCGCCCCCGGACCGTCTCACCCCGCGCTCGCAACGCGTCGGCCAACGCTGCCGCGAAATCATCCTGGGCCGTCGCCAACGCCGCTTTCAGGGCGCGCAGGGACCGGCGTCCGGGAATACGTTGAAGTGCGCACCGCGCGTCTTCGCGTAGTTCCATTTCGTTCAGCCGCGCGGCCACGGTGTCGACCGCCGTGTTGCCTCCGATCGCCGACAACATCCACAGTAATTCCCGCCTCGTGGCCACCGGTTCGGTGTTCGACTCGAGCGCTTCGGCCAATCGGGCGGCGACGGCGGCGCGGTCCGACTTTGCTCCCGGTCGTCCGGCGTGATGCACCACGCTCCACAAGGCGCGCTGGGCGGCCCGGGCGGCCTCGCGGTCGGGATCGGCCATGGAGCGCATCAATGGCATTACGGCGGCCACACCCAGGGGACCGGCATCCTGACCGGCGGCTGCACGCACGACGTCGTCGCTGCCGTGAAGGCGCTGGAGGAGATCAGCCACGGCGGGCGAGGCTGCGGTGGGGGTGGGATCACTCATGGCGGCGTGATGGGTCGTAGGAGGCGTGAGGTGAGAGGGGCGGGATCAGAGGACGTAGGGGTAACGCTGCGGCCGGCTGAGCAGCCGATTGGCCGCGTCGTCGCCCACGACCTGTTCCTTGTGTCCGTCCCAGACCAACTTGCGACCCAGGCGATAGGCGAGGTTGCCGAGATTGCAGAGGGTGGCGGTACGATGGGCGATCTCGATATCCACCGCCGGGCGCAGGTGACCTTCACGGATCGAGCGGAACCAGTCGGCCTTGTGGTTCATGTTGAAGTCCTCGTACTCGTCGGTACGCGGAACCTCCTTGCCTCCGGGCGGCAGTTGGAAGGCGATGGCCTCGGGATTGGCGGGGCGGTATCCCCCTTCCCATTCCAGAACCAGGTTCCCGTGCTCGCCCCAGAACACGTTCCCGAACTCAGTCTTCCCGACTTTGTTTCCGGGCTGACCCCATTCGAGGCTCCAGTCGGGATTCTTGAAGTGATAGACGACGTCCATGTCGACCGGGCAATCCCACAAGCCCTTTCCGGGCGCACGGCCTTTGGCTTCCACGGTGAACGACGTTTGCTGGTCGGCGTTCATGCACCAAAGAATCGTGCTGAACTGGTGGGCCCCTCGGTCGCGGATCTGGCCGCCCCCGGACTCCAGGACCCAACGGAAGTTAGCCGGGTGATAGCGCCGGTTGTAGGGACGCCACGGCAGCGGACCCACCCATAAATCCCAGTCCAAACCCTCCGGGGGATCGCTGTCCGGGACCGGGGTATCGTCGACTGGATTGGCGTAGTGCCAGCAGGAGACGCGGTGCACGCGGCCGATGATCCCGTTCCGGATGGCGCGGCAGGTGTACCAGCCGCCCTTGGCTGTCCGGGCCTGGGCGCCGACTTGGACGGCCACCTTGTTCGCGCGTGCCGCGTGCACCATCGCCCGGCCTTCAGCCACGGTCACTGAGGCTGGCTTCTCCACGTAGACGTGTTTTCCGGACTGGCAGGCGTGGACGGTCTGCACCGCGTGCCAATGATCCGGAGTCGCGATCAGGACCGCATCAATGTCCTTCCGTTCGATGAGGTAGCGGTAGTCGCGGTAGGCTTTCACCGCGGGTGCGCCGCCCACATTGTCGAACGCCGCTGAGAGCCGGTTGTCATCCGCGTCGCACACCGCGGCGATGCGCACCTTATCCTCCTTCTGAAAGCGCAGCATGTTGTTCACATGCGTCATTCCCATCCCGCCCACCCCGATGTGCGCGACCACCAGGCGGGCATTGGCCCCTGGGCGGCCTTCACTCCCGAACACTCCGGAGGGCACGATCTGAATTCCGCCCGCCACGACGGCGGTGGTTTTGAGGAATGATCTTCGACTGCATCGCCGACCCTGTGCGCCCTGCGATCGTGGGTTCACGGTGGCACTTCACTCCCGTTCGTCCGGCGTGGTCAACGGTCGAGGGACGGATCTCAAGGTGCTGGCAGCTCCCGCACTGGAGCGCATCCCGCGAGGCGTGGAGGATCGAACCAAAAGGGGAGTCCGGTGCAGAACGCAGAGGCTTGCGTGTACGGTGTGGCGCGAGACAACGTGCAGGAGAGACACCGTGAAGGCCGCGACTCCGTTTCAGAGATCAGGGAATCAACGGATTCCTGCCAGGGATCGGGCGAATCGCACTCCACTCGCGTGGTGGGCGCTGCTCCTCTTCCCGTACCTCATCTGGACGGCGACCCACGCACGGGCTCAGTCCGGGGACGTCGCTGTACCGGGACCGGTGCTCGACCTGGGAACCCGCCAGGCCACCGTGCTGAGGCTGGATGCCTTGCCGTACGTGGAGAGTGAGTACACGCAACGGTTCCGGTTCGATCGGTATGACAACCCGAAGCTGATCGAGCTCCGCAAGCGATACGGATTGGACGCGGTGATTGCGCCCGGGCGGGATGAGTTTGATCGACAGATCCTACTGCTCGACTGGACACACCAGCAATTCCGGCGCTTCGGCCAGCCCTCCACAGGTGCCCGGGGGGCGTTGGAGGTGTTGGGTGCCATCGGGGGCGGTCACCGGTTTTTCTGCGCGCAGTATGTCGAAGTGCTGGTGTCCGCCGCCGCCAGCCTGGGATGGGTCGACCGGCCACTGGCGCTTCGGCGACACCAGGGGGTAGCCAAGGTGGGCGGCTCGACGGAGCACTCGGTGACTGAGATCTGGTCGAACCAGTACCGCAAGTGGGTCATGCTCGATCCCACGAGCAACCTGTACTTGGAACGGGA
>JADLFD010000539.1 GCA_020845805.1 Verrucomicrobiales bacterium
GGACTCACCCCGGCCCGGACCGATCTCAAGCGGATCACTTCCGCCACGGCAGTCATCGCCACCTCTCCCTCCCCCCACGCCTCCGCCATCAACACCGCCGCCACCACCTGCTGGCCATACGAAAATCCCGCCCGCGTCTTGGGTTGAGCCCCCAGGGAGGGAACGGACTGCAGCAGCACGAAGGCAGCGCAAAGCAAGGGTATCAAGGGTCGGATCAACGGCATGGAACGTGACTTTCAGCCCGACGGACACATGTCCGGAGTCGAGGCTTGTGAGGCAGCGGCAATGATCCGCTGCCCTAGCCGAGGCGGAGTGTGCTGATTTCCTTAGGAAATTCTCCGCGGCCGGCTTTCTGATTCGCCTGCTGGGTTGGCGAAAGCGCGCGGAAAATGCCGTGAGCTGCGCGAATAGCAAGCGGGAAGTTGGAGATTCTTCGACCGCATCATCGCGTCAACTCCACCACACTCTCTGCGCGGCAAGGAGTTGGCGCGCGCGAAAATATCTTCCGAACCAAGGCTCCCCGCACTGGGTTCGAGCAATCTCGCCGCCCAGGAGTCCCCACTCGCGCACCCCGAACCTAAAGCTTGAACGCAAACCGTCGATGGCCACTCTTTCTAACGTTGGCTTGCTGCCGTTCCATCGTCGCCCTGTTCCTGGCCCTCCTCTGGTTGCCGGCGACGGCCCATTGCCGCATCGAGCAACTCACCGGGTCGGCCCTGTTCGCCTGCTCCGATCATGATCGGGATCATGACTCCGACACAGCCACGCATCTGGAGGCCAGCCCCGGAGACAGCGACGCCCACCACCGAGTTCCAGGATCGATCCCTTGCGACGACGATCCGTGCGCCGCGGTCGAGGACGGAAACTACCGCTCGGATGGTTGGCTCCTCTCCCTGCCTCGTCCGGTGTTCGCCGCCTGGCCGGGGGTCGTGAATCCCCTCGCCTCTCTCCCCTCCCGGAGCGATCAGGCCACACACTCCGTCTCCCCCCACCGCGAATCGCCGCCCTGGATTCCCGTCTCCTGGAGTTTCCTGACGCGCACCGCCCTCCCCGTGCGCGCTCCCTCCCTGTCCCCGCTGTAGCCCGCCCGCCCCGGGCCGGGCTCTGAAAGTTCCGCGGCGTTCGGCAGCCCTCCCAGGCCGCACGCCGGTCGCCCCCGTGAATGCGCCTCCCTTCGAGGCGCGCTGTCCCTGAGATCCGTCATGAAGTCGAATACCCCATCCTTTTCCAGGCCGCTTCGCTGTTTCGCGCTGGCACTCGCCACCGCCGTCTCCACGACCGCGGCCGAGATGCCCCTCACCATCGAGACTGCCACCCGCCACGCCGTCGCGCACAATGCCGACCTCGCCGCCGCACAGTGGACGGTGGCCGAAGCCCGTGGACGCCTCACCCAGGCCGGACGCTGGTCCAATCCGGAGCTGGAAGGCGAATTCGCACCCCATGTGCGCGGACGCGAAAGCACGCTCACCGTGGGATTCAGCCAACGCTTCCCCCTCACCGCACGCCTGCGTCTCGAGCGAACCGTGGCCCGCACCCACGTCCAGATTGCCGAGGCTGAGGTACGCAATGTCACACGCCAACTTTGCCTCCAGGTGCGGGAGACCGCGGTCCGATCGATCGCCCTCGCGACCGAAATCACTCTCCGCGAACAACAGATCGCCAACGCCCAAGCTCTCGCCTCCACCCTGCGCCGTGCCGCGGAGGCAGGCGAAGGGAGTCCGATCGACGCTGACCACCTCGACCTTGAACTCGCCCGGCTGGAATCTCGTCGCCTGCAGTCCCTGGCCGCACAGGCCGAAACTCACGGACATCTTCTCCTCCTGCTCGGCCTCCCCCCCGAAACGACCCTGGTCTGGACCGAAACCCTCGCCGACCCCGCCACTCTCACCATGCCGGAATCGGCTGGTGACGTTCGCCCCGATCTCGCCGCCGCCCGCGCCCGCGCCGTGGCAGCCAACCAGGCCGTCGACCTCGCGCGCGCGCACCGCTGGGAAGACGTGCGCGTGGGGCTCTTCGGCGAAGTGAACCGCGCCGAGGACGCCCCCGTGGGAGTGGAAACCGACACGCTCCTCGGTATGCGCCTCGCGCTGCCCCTGCCGCTCTGGAACCGCGGTCGCGGCCGCCTCGAAGAGGCCGCCGCCACCGCCGCCCGCGCCGAACAGGAAACCACAGCCCTCCAGCAACGCGTCGAAGCCGAAGCCCGCGCAGCTCGTCGTCAGGGAAACACCTCGCTGCGCCTCGCCGAATCGATTTCGCAGAATCTCCTCCCCAAGGCACGCCGTCTCGAAGAACGCCTGATGGAACATCACCGCGCCGGCCAGACCCCGTTCGCCGAAGTCCTTCGCGCGCGCGAACGCCGACTCGAGTTGGAAACCGCCCTCGCCGAGACACACCGGGACTTCCACCTCGCCCGAGTCCGGCTCCTCGCCGCCCAGGGCGTCCTCGAGACCCCGTGACCCCTCACCCATTCGCCGCCGCCCCCATGCACACTCCCAGCCCCAGTCTTGCCACTCTCGCCCGCCTACTCGCGGTCGGACTCCTCCTTCCCGTGTCCCTCGCGAACCCGCCCGCCCGCGCCGCGGAATCCACGCGGTCCGCCCGATGGGCCAACACCGTGGTCCTCGACGAAACCGGCGTGCGCAACCTTCGGCTCCGCACCGAAGAGGTCTCCGAGGAAGTGTTCGAACAGACGTTCTTCGCCCTCGGCCGCATCGACGTCCGCCCCGGACACCAGGCCGCACTGAGCAGTCGCATCCCGGGGCGCGCCATCGCCGTGCACGCTCAACTGGACCACTTCGTGACGGCGGGCGAACCCCTGGTGACCGTGGAAAGCCGACTCCCCGGCGATCCCCCTCCCACCGTCACGCTCCCCGCTCCGAGAGAGGGCATCGTCTCGGAAGTGAGCGTCGTCCTCGGCGGCCCGGTGAACCCCGATACCTCCCTCCTCCAGATCCTCGACCTCAGCGTCGTTTACGCCCTGGCGCGCGTGCCCCAACACGTGGGCGAACGCCTTCGCCCCGGCCTGAAAGCCCGCCTCCGCATCCCCGGCTGGAAGGACGGTGAATGGACCGCGCGGCTGGAACACATCGGCGCCCTGGCCGACGCCGCCTCGAGCACCATGGAAGCCGCGTTCCACGTCGACAATCCCGCCCTCCGACTGCGTCCCGGCATGCGCGTCGAATTCAACATCGTCCTGGAAGAACGCCCCGGAGTCACCGTCGTCCCCCGCAGCGCACTGCAAGGGGACCCCGCCAGCCGCTTCCTTTACGTGGCCGACGACACCCTCCCGCATGCCTTCGTCAAAGTGCCGGTCGAGATCGGAGAGATGAACGATCGCGTCGTCGAGATCACGCGCGGACTGTTCCCCGGCGATCGCGTGGTCACCGAGGGTGCCTACTCCCTCGCGTTCGCCAGCACCGGCACCCTCTCGCTCAAGGAGGCTCTGGATGCCGCCCACGGACACGAACACAACCCCGACGGCAGCGAACCCGGCCAGGCCCCCAACTCCGCCGCCGGCGAACACGCGGATCACCAGCACGCAGGTCACGACCACGACCACGAACACGAACAGGCACAGAAACCCCAGGGTCCGTGGTCCGCACTCACCCTCGCGTCGCTCGCCGGGAACGTGATCCTGCTCGCCCTCCTGGCCGCGCTCGGACGCCGCGTCGCCGCCACCCCCACCTCCCCCGCGCCGCCGTCCCACTGAACCCACCCAGGAATCCGCGCGGCATCATGCTCAACCTCCTCATCCGCCTGGCCCTGGAAAA
>JADLFD010000540.1 GCA_020845805.1 Verrucomicrobiales bacterium
AGCATGCGTTGGACCAGGCGCACGGCGGCGGTCCCGGCCGGTTGTCCCCCCAGCGTGTGCAACTCGAGGCCGACCATCAGCCCCAGGCCACGGGCCGTCGCCCGGAGTCGTCGCATCCCCTGCGCGATGGTTTGGAGGCGAGTGGTCAGGATCTCCCCCTCGCGCGCGGCGCGCGCGGGAAGATCACGTCGCCGCAGCTCGGCGATCTGCGCCAGCGCCATGGCGCATCCCACGGGGTGCCCTAGGAAGGTGCTGGTGTGCAGGGCTTCGCCGTGGCTCTTGGGCCATGCCGCTTCCATCACCGAGGCTTTGCCGACGCACGCGGAAAGGGGGAACCCACCCGTCAAGGCCTTGCCCAGGCAGAGGAGATCCGGGACAACGCCGGAGTGCTCGCAGGCAAACCAGCGCCCGGTGCGGCCCAGCCCGGTATAGATTTCGTCCAGCACGAGCAGGACCCCGTGTTCGTCACACAACTGACGGAGAAGTGGCAGGAAGCCATGGGGCGGAATGCGGATCCCGCCCCGGGCCTGGATGGGTTCCACGAGGATGGCGCCCGTGGTGCCTCGTTTCAGAATGCGCTTCAGGGTGCGTTCCAGCGCCTCCAGGGAGCGGGTAGGCGACCTTCCGTCGCGGGTGGTTTCGGGCGGGTCGGTGGGAAAAGGGACGAACGTGCCGAATTCGCGCAATTGGTCGCGGAACGGGTCCCGGAACAGCCCGCGTTCCGTGGCGTTCAGGGCTCCATAACCGAGTCCGTGATAGGCCCCCTGGAAAGCCACGATGCCGGGGCGCCCGGTGGCGAGGCGCGCGGTCTTGAGCGCGGCCTCGACGGCCTCGAAACCGGCGCTGCCCAGGATGGAGCGCGCGCCTCCGGCACCCCAGCGTTCGAAGGTCAGGGCGCTCAGTTCGCGGAGGAGTTGGGCCTTGAGCGGGTGGGGGTGTACGTCCCCCATGGCATGCAAAAGCATGCCCATCTGATGACGACCGGCGCGTACTACGACCGGGTTGCTGTGCCCGATCGCGGCTACGCCAAAGGCCGCCGTGAGATCAAGATAACGGCGGCCCTCGGGGTCCCAGACGTGGCATCCGCGCGCACGAGACCAGACCATGGGCCATTTCGCGGCCGGATCCTGAAAGGTGACGTTTGGGGATTCGTAGACGCGCAGGAGTTGCAGGACCTCGCGGGTGCTGGGCGTGGCGACGGACCTCATGCGGAGACGCGCAGAGTGGGGCTTAGACGCCTCGCTGATCGGGCGACCAGATCACTTTGTGCAGCTGGGCTTGGAATCGCACCGGGAGGGCATCGGCGATGATCGATTCCACCAGTTCCTGGCGGGTGATCGGAGTGTGATCCGGAGGTACTGGATTCAGGGAGGGATCGATCTGCCCTGAATGAAGCGGATGCACCCACGACACCAGGAGGGGGCACCGCTCGGCCAGGCGGTGCTCACTGATCGCGGTCTTGACCCAGGCATAGTCCTCCTGGGTTCCGATCACCAACTTGATCTCATCCGTGGACTTGAGGTGCGCGAGATTGGGCCAGTGAATCCGTCCCGATTCTCCGCTGCTGGGAGTCTTGAGATCCATGATCCGCCGGATGCGGGGGTCGAGATCGCCGAGGTCGATCGCGCCACTGGTTTCCACCAGAACTGTCCAGCCGCGATCACAAAGGGTTGCCATGAGCTCGGCGGCTCCTGGTTGCAGCAGGGGTTCACCCCCGGTGAACTCGATCAAGGGCAGGCGATGGCCGTCTACCCGCGGTGCCCGATCATAGGCGGGGGTGAGATTCTCGACGGCGGCGAGGATTTCCTCGTGGGTTTGCCGGAAGCCCTCGGTAAAGGCGTAGGCCGTGTCGCAGTAGGAGCAGCGGAGGTTGCAGCCAGTGAGGCGAACAAAGACGCACGGCAATCCCGCGAACGTGCTCTCGCCCTGCAGGCTGAGGTAGACCTCGTTGACGCGCAGCGTACCGGTCACGCGGGCAAGGCTAGCCGGCAAACCGTCACGCGGCGAGGCAGATCACGGCAGGCGTCCCTGAGTCGAACCAACGAGTGGCCGGGAGGGAAAGGGATGCGGGCTGGGGGCGCGACCATTCCTCGCGAAGTCGTTCGAGCTTCGTGGAGATCAGGTTGATACGCGCTTCGATGGCACGGAGTTCCGCCACGCGCGGCTCGATGAAGCAACGGGTGATCCAGCTGGCGTCCTGGGTGGCCCCGATGACGCGCTCGCGAAGGGTCAGCGCCGCAATTTCAGCTTCCAGCTCCCGACGACGCTTGTCGTCGGCGTGGATCAGCGTCTCAAACGTTTGCAGGGTCGTCCGGACCGCGTCCGGAATGCTGGCGAGCATGTTCATAGGCAACGACTTGGTGGCAGGCCTTGAGGTGCTCTTGGTGACCCGAATCCACCGGACTTTACCCGGAGCGACTCGCTTCACCTCCTTGTTGGAGCCACAGGTAACGCATCTTACTAGTGCAGTGCAAGTAGGGGATTTGATTATTTTCCGGACTCGAGAGGGATGCGTGGCGGCGGGTGTTCCTATCCTAGATCCAGTGGGCTGATGGGTCCTCGGATCCGAGTTCAAGTTTCGGAGCGAGGTCGTCCCAGGACGTTCCACCCCTTGCGC
>JADLFD010000541.1 GCA_020845805.1 Verrucomicrobiales bacterium
CCGTCTGGACGACGGCGGCTACGGAACGGAGGCGTAGTCGCGGACGTGAGTCCGCGCTGGATGGCATTGGCGAACGGGGTACGCGGGAACGGGGGAGTGAGCGCCGTCTCACGACGGCGGCTACGGAACGGAAGTGTAGTCGCGGACGTGAGTCCGCGCTGAATGGCGTGGCGAACGGCGCGGGCACCTTCGGCTGATGGGCGGTTTTGGATGGTTCAACTCGCTGGGAACCAACGGATTTAGCCCGAGGAACGGGTACCGGATCGAAATCGCCTCTCCACCGCCAGGCAAGGGCAACCGATAGAAGTCTCGACGTTGAGTCCGGTTCCATTGAAGAAACCGGGGTTGTCCGCGTCGCAAAATCCGGATCCTGTGCCCGCGCCTGCTTCTGTGCCGTGCGAATCCACCCCGTTCACCGAGGTGCGAGAACGCATGCCAACGCCCTCTCTGGGGCCCTCTTTCTACGATTCCCAATCGCAGCCCAAGCTGAGTCCGTTGTCGCGTGGGGTCTGGATCGCCTTGGGTCTGCTCGGTTGTGGCTTGGGCGGTGTGGGGATCGTGGTGCCCGGGATGCCGGCGACGGTCTTCTTTATTTTTGCCGCGTTCTGTTTCTCGCGCAGCAGTCCGCGGTTGTTGCACTGGGTTCTCAACCTGCCGCGAGTGGGGCCGTTGGTTCGCGATTACCGGGCGGGATTGGGCATGCCCAAAAGTGCGAAGATTGGTGCGTTGCTCACCATGGCTGTGTGCGGCGGTATCAGCCTGTACACCCTCTCCACGCTTTGGGTTCGGTTGCTGGTGCTGGGCCTGCTCCTCGTGGGGGCATGTGTGGTGAGTTTCGCGGTGCCGACCCGGCGCGACACGAATTGACGATGGCAAGCGGGAGAATGGCGGAGTGCAACCGGAGGCCGACGATCGCCGGAGCCGCAGTTCTCCCACTCCCGCAGCTCGCGGTTCCTCCTGGGCGGCGTCATCTCCCCTCCCTTCGCTTCGCCTCACTTCATTGCTCGGGCACGACCGTGGGCGGCCATGACTTGTCCGGTGCCGCTACGTGGACTTGATTGCCCGCGGGGTCGACGAGCACGGGGGTCAGGAACACGAAGTGTCGCTTGTCGGCGTATCGCTGCGGATCCGTCGACAGGCCGGGGAGATTTGGGATGGCCACTTCCATCACGGCCGTTTGTCCGTCGAACAGTCGGGCCACACTCTTGGCCGTGGCGATGACGTACCCTTGGGTGCGAACGGAGTGAACGCGGCCGGGTGTCGGGGCAGGCTCCGCGCTGGCGGCGGCGGCTTTCGTGCGATCGAGATCATGCTCGGGCTCGGACTTGGCCGCAGGACGTCCGGAGGGAGTCGTGGTGAGTGGCGTGTTTTCGTCGAGGTTCACGAGGTAGGTAAGACTGGCTTTGGCCTGGAGCTGCCAGGTCACGCCGTCAGGGGCGAGTTCGGCGACCATCTCGATCTGAACGCCGGGGTGTCCCCGTTCGCCCGGTTCCGCCTTGGTCGGCGAAGTCTCGATCGAGGCGGCGCGACCGGCGAGGGTGAGGATGCGTGGCGTGGCGAACACATGGATGCCCGAGCGTTGTTCGAGGGCGCGAATCAGGATCCGGAATTGGGCGTCCGTGAGGATCCCCACGGGATCCAGGTTCGGCCTGGGGCGCTGTCGGCCGAGGGTATCCAAGGCCAGCGCTTGCGCGGTCTCGGTATCGACTTCCACGAACTTGGCTTCGAGCAACACCTGTTGCAGGGCGCGCAGGAGTTCCTCGAGGAGTAATTCGACCTGTTCGATTTCGGGTCCGGTGGCGCGGACCATGAGTTGGCCGGTGTTTTCGTTGAAGAACACCCCGTTGGGAGGCAGGAGGGAGACCCCGGCGACTTTTTCGACCAGATCGCGCACGCGTTGCGGCAGGGGAGCGGCCGGGTCGTCCTCACGGGAGAATCGGGTCAGTGCACCGGGGAGCGAGCCGGGATCCAGGCGGAATACGCGCGTGAAAAGCTGTCGGACCGGTTCGAAGACCACCGTCTGGAGTTCTGGGTGATAGGTGTAATGAATCGGTTGAGACGCATGCAGCACCATGGCGTCGAGCAGCTGCGATAAGGGCAGCGTGCCGGTGCCGACTGGTACCTGGAGCTGGAGATCGAACAATTCCTGTCTCGCCCGACGCACACTGGGAGATGTGGCGTTGCCCTGGCGGAGCTGGGGCGCCTTGATCTGGATCGTGAGGGACTGTTGGACCCCTTGCAGCGCGCGGTTCAGAAGCATCAGGGCATCCGGCAGGGTGACGTCCTGCAACCCGGTGGTGGGGACAGGCAGGTTCGCGAGTTCGGCGGGGAGCACCGGGGAACCGTGCGCGGGATCAGGCGAGGGTTTCGCGCTGGGTGAGGTCCCGGCTGGTCCCGGACTTTGGCCTGGGGCACGTTCCAGCGCCGTCACCACCTGGCGGAAGGCGGGGTCGGCGCGGAGATCGTCCGCGGTTTGATAGGGCGACGTGGCTGGCGCGGCGACCAGGATGGGCTGCTGGGCGAGTACTTCGCTGAGGCCGGGTCGTGAGGCGAGGGGAAGGAGGGCGAGACCCAGCGCGACACAGGCGCGCCAGCCCGCCTTTCCCAGCCGGGCGCCGGCCAGGGCGCCGGCCTGGCAGTTCAGGATGCGTTCGATGCGTGAGCGCAGGGCCTTTCGAGATTCCAGGATTCCCAGCATCCCCAGCACGAACGTGCGGCGTTGCACCAGGGTGCGGGCTACGTGGACCAGGGTTTCGGCGTAGGACTCGTTGCCCCCGGCGAGGGCGGCGACCACGGTTTCATCGGTGGCCTCCTCGCGTACGAGACGAAGGCGCGCGTTGGCGTACCACACGGCGGGGTGCCACCAATAGAGCACTTGCAGCCATGCTTGGGCGGCGTTGATCCACAGATCGCGCCGGCGCACGTGGGCCAGTTCGTGCAGCAGCACTCCACGCAGTTGGGTCGTCGTCAACGTAGTGGGAAGGCCAGCGGGTAGGATCACCGCAGTGCGGAGGAGTCCGGCCACCGAAGGTCCCGGGAGCACGTCGGTCAAAAGCAGGCGGGGCGGGCGTCGGACGCCTAATGTTCGGGCGGCCTCGGTCAGCGCGGGGGCGAGCTCTGCGTGGGGGATGGGGTGTCGTGGGAGCGTACGGAGCAGCCGATGCATGCGTGCGCTGCGGGTCAGCAGGAGACCGGTGCCCAGGGCGCATCCGGCGAGCCACGTGAGGAAGGCCCAGGTGGCGGGCGAGGTGCGTGGCGCAGCGAGCGAGTTGGGCGGTTCGGAACCCGAGAGCAGCGGGGCATCCCCGTCCACGAGGTCGAGTTTGTTCAGGCTGGTCGCGGTGACAGGAGCGGGGACCACGGACGGCGACATGGTCAGCCAATAGGCTGGGGACGTGGGCAAGCTGAGCGCGGGGGGGAGCACCAACTTCACCAGGACCAGCATCCAGAGGGCGTAACGCACCACAGCGCGCACGCGGTCGGCGAGCCAGCGATCGACGAGGGCGAGGACCACGACGACCAGGGTCACCTGCCAGAGCATGGCCATCGCGTGGGCGAACCAGATTTGCGCCGCAGCATCGAGGAGTTCAGGGAGCGCGTTCATGGGGCGGCTCGAGGGGGGTGGGTGGGATCAGGGTTGTTTGCGCGTGCGCTGGCGGCGGGAGCGGATGAGCGCCTCGAGCTCGTCGAGGTCGCGCGGGGTGAGTCCGCGGGAGTCCAGCAGGCGCTGGACCATGGGTCCGAGGGCGCCATCGAAGGCGTGCTTGAGGGCGTACTGGAGTTCGCCGTGTTGCGCCTGCTCTCGCGTGACGAGCGAGCGGAAGAGCGTGAGTTTGCCGACTTTTTCGGCGGCGAGCAGGCCTTTGCCGACCATGCGATCCATGAGGGTGCGCACGGTGCTGTAGGTCCACTGGGTGGCGGGGGCGAGGCGTTCCTGGGTTTCGGGAGCGGTGCAGGGTTCCTTGACCCAGACGGCTTTGATGACGGCCCATTCGGCCTCGGTAAGTTCGACGGGGGACGGGTTCATGGGCGGGGACGAGAGCGATGCGCGTGATTGCGGGGTTATAATTTACATCTGTAGAGAATAGGCAAGCGGTTTCTCTACAAGTGTGGAGAATGGGTGGAAGGCGGGGGGCGCAGGCGGGGGTGGAGGCTCCGTTGGCGATGGGTGGGTCAGGAATATCAATGGACCGCGGGCGCCTGTGGGCTTGCGGTGTGTCGCGCGATTCGGTGGGGTGGCCGCGATCGAAGGAAGCCAGGGAGAGCGACATCATGACGACCCAACCATCCCAGATTCCCGAAGCGAGCAGCGGGGCGTTGCCGGTGACGCGTCGTGAGATCTTCGGCTGGTGTTTCTACGACGTGGCCGATTCCGCGTTCACCACGGTGATTGTGACCGTCCTGTTTTCGCTCTATTTCGGGACGGTGGTGGTGGGGGACACGGGGCGCGCGGATTTCCTGTGGGGACTGGCGGCGTCGATTTCGGAGGTGGCGGTGGCGCTGGCTGCGCCGGTGTTGGGGGCGGTGGCGGATTTTTCGGGGAGCCGGAAGAAGTTCCTCGGCGTGTGTGCGGCGACGGTGGCGTTGTTCACCGCGAGCCTGTGGTTTGTGGGACCGGGCATGACCACGCTCGCGCTGGTGTTGTATATCATTGCGAACATCGGGTTCGCGGGAGGCGGCGTGTTCATCGACAGCTTTCTCCCCGGCATTTCGAACGAGACCAACGCGGGTCGCATCTCGGGCATGAAGTGGGCGATGGGGTACGGCGGCGGGTTGTGTGCGCTCTGGCTGTGTCTGCCTTTGGCGGGAGGGATTCGTGAGGGTGCGGGGGCGGACGAGCTGGCGCGGGCGCGTTTGATCCCGTTGATCGTGGCCGCGTGGTACGCGGTGGCGGTGCTGCCCACGTTCCTGTTTGTCCGCGAACGCAGCGTGAAACGGGTCTTACCCCCGGGCACGGGCATGCTGGCGGTGGGTTTCAAGCAGTTGAGTCACACCTTTCGTCACGTGCGGCGGTACCGGGAATTGGTGAAACTGCTGGTGGCCTTTTTGATCTACAACGACGGCATCGTCACCGTGATCACCTTCGCGGCTCGGTATGCGAAGGAGACCATCGGATTCGAGACCCCGGACATTGTGAAGCTGTTCATTGTGATGAACGTCATCGCGTTGGCGGGGGCGCTGGGATTTGGCTGGCTGGCGGATCGCATCGGGCAGAAGCGCACCATCCTGATCTCGCTCGGCATCTGGGTGGCGGCCACCACGCTGGCGTATTTTTCGCGCACCAAGGAGAGCTTCTTCGTGGTCGCGACCCTGGCCGGCATTGGGATGGGGTCGTGTCAGTCGGTGACGCGGAGTCTGGTGGCGTTGTTCACGCCGAAGGCGAACGCGGCGGAGTTCTTTGGTTTTCTCGGGATCGCTGGCAAGGCCTTGGCGTTTCTGGGTCCGCTGGTTTTCGGAGTGCTCTCGCAACAAATGGGCAGCCAGCGGCCTGCGATTTTGTCGTTGGGCGTGTTCTTCGTGCTGGGCGCGATGGTGCTGATGACCGTGGACGAGAAGCGGGGCAAGGCGCAGGCGCTGGTGCCGGTGGAGGCGCCGGGGACGCCGTGACCGGGGGTGGGCTGGCGCGGTTGACTTGGTCTCAGGGATGGAGTCGCGCGAGGATGGCGTCGACATCGAACACGCAACCACCCCAGGTCCCGCCACTGGCGGATTGCAGGGCGGCCCAGAGGCGCGTGTCGGCGGGCAGGAGCGGATGGGGGGCGAGACCTTCTGCGGGGGCGCGCTGTTCCAGCAGCGCGGTTGCGGCGTCGGGAGTGAGGGTGGCGTCCGCAGTGCCCACGAGATCGACACTGCCGGCGAGCGTGGCGCGGTCGAGGACGATTCGGATGCGGTCTCCGTCGCGCACGCGTCCGAGGGGGCCTCCGGCGAGGGCTTCGGGGCCGACATGACCGAGGCAGGCGCCGGTACTGACGCCGGAGAATCGTGCGTCGGTGATGAGGGCGACGTGTTTGCCGAAGGGCAGGTGTTTGAGCGCGCTGGTGAGTTGGTAGGTTTCCTCCATGCCGGTGCCGAGTGGACCGCACCCGGCGAGCACCAGGATGTCGCCGGGTTGAATGGCGCCGGTTTTGATGGCCTGGATGGCGGCGCGTTCGGAGGTGAAGACGCGCGCGGGGCCTTCCTTGCGGTAGACGCCGTCGGCATCGAGGACGGAGGGGTCGATGGCGGTGGCTTTGACCACGGAGCCTTCGGGCGCGAGGTTGCCGCGGGGGAACATCACGGTGCTGGCGAGGCCGGCGGCGCGCGCGCGCGCGGGCGGTAGGATGACGTCGTCGGGATCCACGCCGTCGAGTTCCTGCAGCAGGGAACGGAAGCGATGGCGGCGTTCCGAGTGCTGCCAGGCGTGGAGTGCGGCGTCGAGCGTGAGGCCGTCCACGGTGAGCACCGAGGTGTCGAGGAGCCCCAGTTCCCGCAGGTGTAGCATGACTTCCGGCACGCCTCCGGCGAGGAAGACGCGCACGGTGGGGTGGTGGATGGGGCCGTTGGGGAGCACGGAGACCAGGCGCGGGACGCGGCGGTTGATGTCGATCCAGTCTGCGACGGTGGGGCGCGGGAGTCCGGCGGCGTGGGCGATGGCGGGGATGTGGAGGAGCAGGTTGGTGGATCCTCCGAACGCGGCGTGCAAGGCCATGGCGTTGCGGATGGAAGCGGAGGTGAGCACGTCGCGTCCGCGCAATCCGCGTCGTTCCAGATCATGGACCGCGCGCGCGGCGCGCACCGCGATGTCGAACCAGACCGGTTCGCCGGAGGGAGCCAGCGCGCTGTGAAGAGGGGCGAGGCCGAGGGCTTCGGCGACGACCTGGGAGGTGGCGGCGGTGCCGAGGAACTGACAGCCGCCTCCGGGCGAGGCGCACGCGCGGCAACCGAGGTCGGCGGCGTCTTCGAGGGACAGGGTGCCGTGCGCGAATCGTGCGCCGATGGTTTGGATGGCTCCGGCGTCTTCGCCGGATTCCGGGGGCAAAGTGACGCCGCCCGGGACGATGACGCAGGGCAATTCCCGCATGGCGGCGAGGGCCATGAGCATGGCGGGAAGTCCCTTATCGCAGGTGGCCACGCCGATGACTCCCGCCCGGGTGGGTAGGGATCGGATCAAACGTCGGAACACCTGCGCGGCGTCGTTGCGATAGGGGAGGCTGTCGAACATGCCCACCGTGCCCTGGGTGCGACCGTCGCAGGGATCCGAGCAGGCAGCGGCGAAGGGCACGCACTGGAGGCGTCGCAACTCCTCCGCGGCGGCGCGAACCTGGAGTCCGATCTCCCAGTGGCCGGTGTGCAGGCCGAGGGCGATGGGGGTGCCATCTTCGGCACGGAGGCCACCCTGGGTGCTGAGGATGAGGAATTCCTTGCGACCGAGTTCGGCGGGGTTCCAACCCATGCCGGCGTCCTGGGTGAGGCCGAAGAGGTCGCCGCTGGGCCGGTCGCGCAGCATTTCGGCGGTGAGCGGCAGACGGCCTTGGGGTCCACGGGCACGGGTGCGGAGGGTGAAAAGGTCCGGTCGCAACGGAGCGAGGGGATCGGGTTGGGGGCGCACGACGGGACCCAAGCAGAAGAGCGGGCCGGGGACGAGGCCGGGGACGAGGCCGGGGTGTTGCGGGGGCGGTTGAGTGAGCGCCGTCTGCACGACGGCGGCTACGGAACGGGGGAGTAGCCGCGGACGTATGTCCGCGCTGGATGGCGTTGGCGAAGGGAGTCGCGGGAGCGGTCCAGCGCCGTCTGCACGACGGCGGCTACGGAACGGGGGTGTACGCGGACGTGAGTCCGCGCTGGATGGCGTGGCGAACGGGGGTGAGCGAAAGCGGTTGAGTGAGCGCCGTCTCACGACGGCGGCTACGGAAAGGGGGAGGAGCGGACGTGGAGTCCGCGCTGACGGGCGACGGCGGCTAAGGAACGGGGGGGAGAAGGGAAACAAACTCCCGCGTGACCGCCGCGGGGGCTGACTGCTAGCGTGCCTCCATGCGCTGTCGCTCGCTTGCGGTCCTGACGCTGATGCTGGGGTTTTGCCTGGTGCCCCAGCGTTCGCCGGCACCGTTGATTTATCGTCCCGGTGAGGGCTGGACCTACGAGTCCGAAGGAGGCGGCAAATGGCGTCGCAACCGTGCCAAGGACCAGTTGGAGGTCGCGCAGCAGGCTTTTGACGAGGGCAAGTTCCGGCTGGCGACCCGGGCAGCGAAGCGCGTGGTGACGGTGTGGCCGCTGTCCGACTACGCGCCGCGCGCGCAGTATCTCGTGGGTAGTTCCTACGAGAAGCGCGGTCGTTCGGATCGCGGCTTCAAGGCGTACCAGCAGTTGATCGAGCGCTATCCCAAGCTCGACAACTACGACGAAGTCCTGCAGCGGCAGTTCGATATCGCCACCGAATACCTCAACGGGAAGTGGTTTTATTTGTGGGGCGTGATCCCGGCCGGACCGGATCGCGACAAGACCGTGGACATGTACGAGAAGTTGATCCGCAACGGCCCGTACTCGGCGGTGGCGCCCCAGGCGCAGATGAACATCGGCGCGGCACGCGAGAAGCAGAAGGACTGGCAGCTCGCCGTGCGGGCGTACGACCGCGCCGCGGACCGGTACAACGATCAGCCCAAGGTGGCGGCTGAGGCGGTGTATCGCGCGGGCATGGCCTACCTGAAGGAGGCGGAGGAAGCGGAGTACGACCAGAGTGCCGCGCAGAAGGCCATCAATGCATTCACGGATTTCATCGCTTTGTTCCCTGACGATTCGCGCGTGGAAGAGGCCCGCCTCAAGATCATCGGTCTGTATCGCGTGCGCGCCGAGGGCAGCTTTCGCATCGCGCGCTATTACGAGAAGAAGCGGCGCCTGGACGGCGCGGTGATCTATTACGCGGAGGTGGTGGATCTTTATACCAAGTTTGTGAAGGAGCCGGAGTCGCCCCGCGTCGCCGAAGCGCGTGGGCGCATCGCCGACATCAACGAGCGCCGTGCCGCAAAGCGGCCGAAGGTCGACACCTCGGATCCGATGCGCGCGCCGGGTCCGTCCAATCCTGCCACCCCGACCGGGGGCGACCCCACCCAACAGTGAGGACCCTGTTCCAGCGGTTCGTCGGCTTGGGGTTTGGCCTGGTGCTGGCCACGCTGCTGGGTGCCGGGTGTGCCTATCGGCTGGGGCCTTCGAGCGGGGTGGAACCCGGGGCGCGGTCGGTGGCCGTGCAGCCGTTCGAGAATCGCACGGTGGAACCGCGCGTGACGGACAGCCTCTCGACCTCGCTGCGCTCCCAGTTGCAACAGGAGGGGACCTATCGTCTCGAGCGGCATGGCGACGCCGACATCCTGGTGGCGGGGGAGGTCATTGATATCTACCGGCGCGAGGAGAGCTTCCAGGCGCGCGACATCCGCACCGTGCGCGACTATCGCTTCACCATTGTGGCGCATGTGACGGCCACCGACCGTCGCACCGGGAAGAAGCTGCTCGATCGCAGCGTCGAGGGGCACACCATGCTTCGCGTGCAGGAGGATCTGGCCAGCGTGGAACGCCAAGCCATGCCCCTGCTCACCGACAACCTGGCGCGCAATATCACGTCCATGCTGGTGGATGGATCCTGGTGAATCCCGAGCGTCGACCGGTCGCGCTGCTGCGTCTGCATGAGGACGACTCGGTGGGCGTGGCCCGCGTTGGGCTGCTGCCGGGTCAGGTGCTTCCCATTCCCGGCGGGGAAGGCTTTCTTGAAGTGCGGGAGCGCATCCCGCCGATGCACAAGGTCGCGCTCGAACCCGTCGCGCAGGGTTCCCCGGTGCTGCGCTACGGACAGGTGATTGGGGTGGCCACCGTGGCTATTCCGCGGGGTGCCCATGTGCATACGCACAACCTGGGATTGGGCAGCAGCTCCCGGGAACACCAGTTTGGTGTGGCCTGCCGTGAGCTTCCTTCGCTCGGCCCCCACGAAGGCCGCACGTTCCTGGGGTATTCGCGCCCGGGCGGGCGGGCCGGCACCCGGAACTATCTCGCCGTCATCTCGAGCGTGAACTGTTCCGCCTCGGTTTCCCGGTATGTGGCGGAGCGTTTCCGTGGACCCGATTTCGCCCGTGATTTTCCCGGGGTGGATGGCGTGCTGTCGTTCACGCACAAGAGCGGGTGTGCGATGTCCCCGGATGAACCCACGCGGTTGCTCCAGCGCGTCCTCGCGGGCGTGGCGCGGCACCCGAACATCACCGGGTACGTGCTCGTAGGCTTGGGCTGCGAAGTGAATCAGACCGGGGCGTTGTTGCGGGCGGAAGGATTGGAGGATCCATCGCTGGGCGCGATTCCGTCCGCGGTACTGAACATCCAGAGCCAGGGGGGCACCCGGAAAACGGTGGAAGCCGCGGTGGCGGCGGTGGCGCGTATGCTGCCGGAAGCGGACGCGCTGCGGCGTACGCCGCAGCCGGTGTCCAGGCTGACCCTGGCCCTCAACTGCGGCGGGTCGGACGGTGCGAGTGGCATCACGGCGAATCCGGCGTTGGGCGTGGCCTCCGATCTGCTGGTGCGTCATGGCGGCACCTCGGTGCTGGCGGAAACGCCCGAGCTCTACGGAGCCGAACATCTTCTCACCCGACGCGCGATCTCGTCCGAGGTCGGTCAGAA
>JADLFD010000542.1 GCA_020845805.1 Verrucomicrobiales bacterium
CCGTCAGGGCCGCCGCCTCGGCGGGCAGACAAAAGAACAACGCTGTGAACGCCACCACCGGAAGCAGGAGCTCCCATCGCGCATCCCATAACGCCGCGAACGCCTCCCGGCGATCAAACCGACGCTCAGACGCCTCCAACTTCGGGCCCGCGCGCACGCCCCAGACCGCCGTCAGCGCAATCAAAAGGACCCCCGGCAGGATGCCGCCCAGAAACAGCTGCGGAATTGGCACGTTGGCGATGATGGCGTACAGGATCAGCGGCAGGCAGGGCGGCAGAAGTATCCCCAGAGATCCCGCCCCGGTGAGCAGGCCGATGGCGTCCCGTTCCGTGTAGCGCGCCGCCAACAGCACCGGCAGCAGTAGTCCGCCCAAGGCCAGAATCGTCACGCCCGAACCCCCCGTGAAGGTGGTGAAGAAGGCGCACACCAAGGCCGTCACCACCGCCGGACCGCCGCGCACATGGCCGAACCAGGCCATGAACACCCGTACCAACCGCTTCGACGCACCGCTCTCCGCCAGAAAATAACCGGTCAAGGTGAACAGCGGCACCATCGGCAACAGCGGGTTCACCACCTGCTCGTAATGATCGAGCGGAATCGACGCCAGCGGCGCCTCGCGCGCCCAGAACAACATCACCGCCGCGCCCCCGAGAATGACGAAAATTGGCGCCCCCAGAATCGCCGCCACCAGCAGCAGCAAGAGCGCCGGAATGATCAGGCTGTCCGGAGCCATCGGGGGCTTGATCCCGACCCCCAGCACCGCCACCGCCAACAGCAGCGCGCCCAAACGCCAACGCCACGTGGGGCCTGACTTCCACCACAACCGATAAGCCAGCACGGCGAAGCCCACGGGCAAGGCGGCTTGAAAGACCCAGACCGGAATCCCGTAGGCGATCAGCCGCGACGACTCGCGCTCCGCCAACACCAGGCGAACACTCGCGGAAGCCAGCACGGCGGCAATCGCCGCCGCCACACCCCCCGCCACCGCACCAGCCGCATGACGCTGCCAGGCCTTCGGGAATAAATTCGGCAGCGTCGACAGCGCCAGCAGCCGCCCCTCGCGCGCCGCGATCAGGCCGCCCACCACGCCCACCAACAAATTGCCATGGGCCAGCCATGTCTCCGCACCCTGCACACCCCATGGCAATCCCCAGCGACGGAGCACTTCCAGCAGGGGCAGAAGCAGCATCGCCGCCAGAATCGCGACCAACAGGCTGTTCTCCCCTCCGCGCAGCCAAGACCTCCACCCCCCCGCGGTCAGCTCGCCATGACCCGTCGCCGCGCCCAGTTCGCCCAGGCGAAACTCTCCGCCGCTCATGCGCCGCCCTTCGCGCGAAAGGCCTTCAGCAGCGCAATGACCTCATCAAACAGTGCCTCAGGCACAATCCGGCCGCGCAACCGCGGATACGCCACTTCGATCACCTCACGCCATTCCTTCACCACTTCCGGTGTCGCAACGGCCACCTGCAGCCCCTGCTTCTCCTTCATGGCCACGATCGCCGCGTCGTCCTCCGCGCGGCTGCTCTTGCGCACCTCGGCGCCCACCTCGTCCGCCACGGTCTGCAGTTTGCCGCGCAGATCCTCGGGAATACGGTCCCATGCCTTGCGCGCCACCACCATCGCCCCCGTCACCGGCGCATAACGCAGGTCGAGCATGTGCTTCGCCAGGGTGGCGACCTGCGTGAAGTTCGCCAGAAACGCCGGCAGGGACACGCCTTCGATCAGGCCCGTGCTGAGCGCCGTGAAAATCTTGTCCGGCTCCAAGGCCACCGGTTGGTAGTAGTCCTTCAGAATCTCCACCGCCTCCTGCTCCCCTGCCGCGGCAAAGATCTTCATCGGCTTCAGATCCGCCGGGTGCAGCACCGGCTTCTTGGTGAACCAACGCACCCACCCCGCGTCGCCCCAGAACAGGACCTGGTACCCCTTCTGGTTGAACGCCGTCTCCAGCCGGGGCCGCATGGTGTCCCGCACATGGTCGACCTCGGCCCAGGTCTGAAAGGCCATCGGAATCAGCTGCAGCGCAGTGGCGGCCTTGTCGATCTGCCCCATGCCACCCGCGGTCAGCATCGCCCCCTGCAACTGCTGAATCCCCATGCGCCGCACAATCGCCGGCTCCCCCCCCTGCGTCCCGGGATAAATCGTGACCTCCACCCGTCCGCCCGACACGTCCTTCCACCGCTGCGCCATGGTCTGGAACGACTGGTGAAACGAGGAGCCGCGCGGTGCGACGGTCGCGAAGGCCAGGGGAAACTCCGCCTTCGCCGCGGCGCGGATCATCACCGGGGCGAACACGGCCCCAGCCGCCGCCGTGCCGAGAAACCGACGTCGTGTCACTTGCTTCATGGATTTCATGGTCGTTCCGGATTCTTCCTCCCCGGTAGCGCTGCTCGCCGCCGGACACTCCCCCTCCCCTTATTGGAGCGGAGGGAGAAACAGTTTGTCGATGCGCCCGAGAAGCCACTTGGCCCGCCGCTGCACCACGAGCGTTTCGACGCGACGCTCGGGAACCGTGTTCACGTCCACCGCCAGCGCCTCGCGCAGCAAGCGCTCAAAACCCGCCCGATCCTCACGCGCCACGCACACCGCCTCGGCGTAACTCACCAGCGCCCCCGCCGAGCGTCCCTTCCCCAGCTGCCGAGCCCTTTCAAAATGCCGCGTCGCCGCTTCCACCGGATCACCGCTGCCCGTGGTCCTGCTCATCGAGAATGGGATCATCAACTCGTGCACCGAGCCCTGATTCCAAGCCTCGTCCAGCTCCAGCGCACGCGCCAGCATGGCCTCCACCTTCGGCAGGTCCCCCACCAGCGCCGGATCGTCTTTCGCCTGCGCAATCGCCGCGGCCCACGAGGCGGACGCCCAATACAGCAGCGTCATGTCCGCTGCTTCCAGCCGCGCCATGGCCGTCCCCGGCTCCTTCGCCAGCGCCGCGCCAAACCCGCGATGCCGCACCTCCAGGCCGCGCAGGCAGTAGTCGCGACCGCGCACATATAGCTTCTGCGCCCTCTCTCGTAACTCGCGCGAACGCTCCAGGTCGTCCTCTTCCAGCCGCTCCGCCTCCTGTTGCACGAAGGCGTAGCCGTACATGGTGAACCCGCTGCCCAGGGTGGTGAGCAGGCCGAGGTGGTTCGGACTCTCCGCCAACAGTGATTCCATCAGCTTCAGGCTGAACGGGAGCGCGTCACGCACCAGCTCCGGGTCGTTGTCCGAGGTGAACGCGGATCCGCCGCCCGTCAGCGCATCCGCCACGCGGTTTACCGCCAGACGCCGCACCGAGCACCCGCTGTTCACCAGGAGTCCCAGCAGGAGCACCAGCCCGATCATGGCACGTGGCGATTTCATGTCGCAGTTCAAACCCCGATTCCCCCCCGCCCCGTCCCGCGGCGCAATCCCGAATTCGGGACCCCTTTTCTTCCTGTCTCCCTGGTCCGGCCCTTGGCCTGCGCTCGCGTTTCGTCGCCCCCGTCGTGAGACGGCGCTCACTCGATGGCTCTCGCTCATTCCTTTCGCCAACGCCAGTCAGCGCGGACTTCACGTCCGCGGCTACACCCCACCACGTAGCCGCCGTCGTCCAGACGGCGCCAGCTCATCCGCTCCCGCTCACCCCCTTTGCCCACGAATGTCGGCGCAGAATCAGATCCGCGGCGGCGAGCATCACCGGCTCTTGTCCGGGTAAGGCGGGATCTCTGGAATGCGCACCGGATTGGCGTCCATGGCCTTGCGGAGTTCCTCGAGAGCGCGCGTGAGTTGGTCGTCGACCCCCTCGAACTCGCGCGTCGGGTCGTTGTCCACCGCGATGTCCGGCTCCACGCCCACGCCTTCCATCACCCACTCCCGCGCGCCGAGATCAAAGCGGCTGAACTCGGGCCGGTTGAGGTAACCACCATCGAGCAATGGCAGGGTGCCACGAATGCCCACCACCCCACCCCACGACCGCTGGCCCACGATGGGACCCAGCTTATGCACGCGGAACCGATAGGCGACGATGTCGCCATCGCTGGCGCTGAATGGGTCGATCAATAACACCTTCGGACCGAGCACCTGCCCCACCGGGTCCACGTTCACCGCACCGTTGCGCGCGATGGTCCAGAACGCCGGTTCGCGGCGCAGGCGCTCGATGATCTGCGGCGACACATTGCCACCGCCGTTCCCGCGGCAATCCACGATCAACGCCTCCTTGTGCAGCTGGGCGTAGTAGAATTTGGCGAATTCGTTCAGACCCGGCACCCCCATATCCGGCACGTGCACATAGCCCGCGCGGCCGCCCGTGGCCGCCTCGACCTTCTCGATGTTCCCCAGCACCCACTCCAGGTAGTAAAGGTCCTGTTCATTGTCGGTGGGGATCACCGTCACCTCGCGCGCGCCTTCCGGGTCCGGCTTCGTGTTCAACGTCAGGCGCACCTGCTTGCCCGCGGTGCCGACCAGCGCGGACTGGATGTCCACCATCTCGCGCGTGGACACGCCGTTCACGGCGAGGATCAGATCGCCCGCCCGGGCATCGACGCCGATCTCAGTAAGCGGGCTGCGGTATTTCGATTCCCAGTTGTGACCGCGCAGGATGCGGTCGAGGCGATAGAATCCGCTCGCATCGCGGCTGAGCTTGGCGCCCAGCAGGCCCATGGGGATCCGCTCCGGCTTGGGAAGATCGCCTCCGCCCACGTAGGCATGACCGGCACTGAGTTCACCGATCAGCTCGCCGATGACATACGTCAGATCGGCACGGTGCCGCACGTGGGGCAGCAGGACTTCATACCGACGGCGCATGCCCTCCCAATCCACGCCATGCAGGTTGGGCGCATAGAAGAAGTCGCGCATCTGCCGCCAGCACTCGCGATAGATCTGGGCCCATTCCGCACCGCGATCCAGCGCCACCTTCAGCTCCGACAGGTCAAGGGTCTTGTCCTTGGTCTCCAGCTTGGCAGTGGGCGGATCGACGATCGCCAGTTCGGACCCCACTCTCACCAGCATCTTCTTCCGGTCGGCGGACACGCTGTAGGAGCCTACGTCGCCGATCTCGGTCTCCTTCTCCTTGTCCAATTCGAATACGAACAGCTTCCCCTTCTTGAGGTAGTACAACTTGTCCCCGATCGAGGTGAGGGCTCCGTAATCCGAGGCGCCGGGTGGCAGCACGCCGATCCGCTGCGAAAGACCCTCGCGATCCACGCGCACCGCCTTGTCCGCCGTGTTGGTGCGCGCCGCTTCCGCCGGCTGTTCACCCTTCGACAACGCAGTGACCACGCGCCGAAACTCGGGATCCGAGAGCAGGTCCCCGATGGTCTTCACCGGCTTCTCCCCGCCTTTCACGTCGGGTGGTGTGTCCTTCGGTTTGTCCGGGCTCTTGGCGTCGGACTTCACCTCCGCGGGCTTGGTCTCGTCCGACTTGGGCGCGAGCGGCGCCTTCGCGTCCTTCGTCAACGTCACGTAGTAGAGACGTTCCATGTCGGAGTACGTGTGATTCCATTCCGTCGACCCGTAGGTCGGGTTGAAGGACCGCCGCGAAACGAAATAGAGAAGCTTGCCGTCCTGGCTGAACTCCGGGCTTCCCGCGTCAAACCAGCCATCCGTCACGCGCACCGGATCCCCACCAGCCACCGGGTGCAGATAAAGGTTCGGAAACCGGCGCACTTCGGGTTGCACATACGCCAGCCATTGGCTGTCGGGGGACCAGGTGAATTGATGAATCTCGCCGGAACCCGAGGTCGCCACCGTGGTGACGGCTTTGGTGTTCACCTCGACC
>JADLFD010000543.1 GCA_020845805.1 Verrucomicrobiales bacterium
CCCTGTTCCAGGGGGCTCGCGAGATCGCGATCGAGAACGACCTTGCAGTGGTGCGCGCCGAGACTGGGGGGCTCTCGTTCGTCGACCTCCGCGATCCCTTGCTGCCCACCCTGGTCGGCAAGTTTCCCATCCAGGAGCCCACCTTGTCCCTGGCCGTCCAGTGGCCCTACGCCGTGGTCGGCGGCACCGCGAGAACCACGGTGATCGACCTTCGCGATCCCGCGGCGCCCGTGGAAGTCTGGTCGCGGAACCAGCGTGGATACGCTGTGGCCGCCGCCTTCGGCCGGGTCTATGTCGCCGGCGACGACGCACTGGTCGCGTTCGATCTCGAATCGGGTTTGCCCGTGGACAGTGTGCGTCATCCGTACCGAGTCAGTCACGCACGGCTCCTGGGAGACTCCCTGGTCACCATCGCCGACAGCGGCCAGCGATCGCTGGAAGTCCTCCCTCTCACCCAAGGCGGCGACCAACTGGACGTGGCCGGGCGTCTGGACATCGACACCGATTGCTATGCCTGCGGTTTGTCGCTGTTCGTGGAACCAGGCTTTGCCTACTACACTTCCATCCGAGGCTACGAAGTGGCGGATCTCCGCAACCCGGCCGCGATCCAAAAACTGGCGCGCCAGGGGCCGGACAACATCGGCGCCGGGCCCATCGAGAAGGACAGCGGCAACCGGCTCATTGTGGGCACCTTCGCTTCCGCCTTCGGCCTCGGTGAGGTGGCTCTCTACGACGCCTCCAATCCTCTCGTTTCCTCCAACTTTCTCACCAGTCTCACCGGCGCGTCCGCCGTCATTTCGGACTACCTCTTCTACCGCGGCCGACTGGTGTGCGCTGTCGAAGATCAGTCCGCGTCGCCGCGTGGGTTCCTCGAGGTCCATGGCTATCGCACGCGCGATACCGGAACCAACCCGCCCAGCCTGGCCCTCCAGGCCCACACGTTGCACGCCGCTCCGCGGGCCGAGCAGTCTCTGGGATGGTTCCGGCTTTCCCCACACGCCGCGGACGACGTCGCCGTACGCAACGTGGAGTTTTACCTCGATGGGAATCGCGTCGCCGACGCTGGATCCCATCCCTTCGAAGTCAGCCTCCGCGCCCCCGAACTGAGCGCCACCAAGACGAACTTCATCGTGCGCGCCCGCGCCTTCGACACCGCCGGCAACAGTGCCTGGAGCGAGAACCTCACCATCGCTCTCGTGCCGGAGATACGGGCGCCCCATCTGCTGGCGTTCACCCCGCCCTCGGGTGTCGCCGGCATCACCGGCACGGTGTTCTCCGTGTCGGCACGATTCACGGAAACGCTCGCCCCCGCCAGCCTCGCGTCGGGCCTCTTCGTCAATGAAGCGGGACCCGACACGCAGTTCGGAACCGCGGATGACCAGCGCATACCCTCCACCGCGGGCCTGAGTGCGGACGCGGCGTTCGAGTATCGCCTCCAGCTGAATCAACCCCTGCCGCGCGGCAACTACCGCGTCACCGCCAGCACCAACCTCACCGATCTCTTCGGCAACCGGTTGCTCAATCCCACGAACTGGACGTTTCTCGTCCGGGAACCCCTGACCTGGAAGGCCACCGAAGGGAGCTGGTCGGACGCCGCAAACTGGAACGAAGGCCGCATCCCCACGGCCACCGATTTCGTCCGAATCGAAGCGCCTGGAAACCCCGAGGTCCAGCTGCGTGCTCCGCCGGGAAGCGAGCTCCTGGCTTACGAGCTGCGATCGACGGAGCCGGTATGGATCGCCGGCGGATCCCTCCTCTCGGTGACGACGCAGGCGCGCTTCGAGGCGCCGGTGCGCGTGGGAGAACCCGGAGCGTCGCTGGGGGTCGATCTGAGCGGGGGGACCTCGCTGTTCCGAGCCGCCCTGACAGCTTATGGTGGCCTCACGCTGCGCGATCACGCGCTGGTATTGGACGCACCGGGCAACCCTGCCCGGTTCACCGAGAGCACCCTGACGCTCATGCCCTATGTGCAGGCGCTGGGATCGCATCTCACCCTCCAGCCCGGCAGCGAAGCGATCGTGGATCAGTCCGCCCCCGGCTTCTCCGTCTGGAACCTCGTGGATGCCACCTGCGGCATCGACAACCTGGGCACCCTGCGCAAACGCGGCGCCGGCACGTTCCGCATCACTGGATCGGGCACGTTCCGCAACCAGGGTCTGCTCGTCGTGGAAGAGGGCCAAGCCGAGGTCGGCGCAGCAGTCATGGAGAATTTCGGCACGATCCAAATCCACCCCGGGGCGACGCTGCGGAGTGGCCGCATCTTCCCTCCCACCCGTCACACGCGCACCGGGCGCGTGACCGGCACGGGCACCAACTGGATCACCGGCGGCTCGGTCTACGAAGGGGAATACGACTTCGCCGGCACCACGATTTGTGACGGGGATTCCAAGGAGTTCCGGGGCGGCATCCGCAGTCCGGGCACATGGATCATCTCCGGCAACGGCTTCACCGCGCGCGGACTGGTTGCCGACTTCTCCGGACCGATGTTCCTGGGCGGCCCGGCAGCCGGGGGGCTGGCTCGGGTCCAGTTCCACGCCAGCGGCGAGACAATCCTGCGCGATATCCGCAGTCTCCACGCCCAGATCGTCGCGAGCGGGCGCTTGCGGGTGGCGTCGCCGTTGGTGATCAGCAACCAACTCGCCTTCGCACTCGCCCGGGAGCCGCTCACTGTGCGTTTCGAAGGCCCGCTCCAACTCGCTGGTCGCAGCGCCGGCTCGGCCTTTCTCCGGGCCGCTGACCCCGCCCTGCAATTGGTGTTCGCCAATCGTACCGACTGGACGGCCGGCCCGGCGGAGCTCACCACCAACGCCGTCGTGGCCCCGAACGCGTTGTTCGTCGTGGATGGTCCCGAACTGACCGAGCTGCGCGGCGACGCGAGACAGGCTGGACTGCGGATCCAGGGGACCTACCGGAAGACAGGGACCGGCACCAACCGGATCCAGCGTCTCGTCAACACCGGAGGCCTGGTCGAGATCACGGACGGCAAAGTCCAGTCGCTGCTGAACCTCGATGCGGAGGGTTATGTGCAGTCCGGAGGCGAACTCCGCCTCGCCGGCGGCTCCCTCGACGTCCGCTTCGGCAATGAATCCTCCCTGACTCCCGGACGGATCGCCCTGTCGGGCGGGACCCTTACCGGCAGCGGCGCGCTCACCGGAGATCTCACCCTGACCGGCGGCGCACTGCGCCCCGGCGGCAACGGCGGAGAGGGCCCCGGACTCCTCGAGGTTTCCGGGCAGGTGAACTTCCTCCCCGGCAGCACCCTGGCGCTCTCGCTCTCCGGCACGTCCCCCGGAACCGGGCACGACCAACTCAAAGCAACGAGCTGCGAGTTCGACGGGAACCTGGAAATCACGGTGGGCGGCGGGTTCCAGCCGCAGCCGGGACAGGAGTTCATCGTGGCGACCTTCAACCAACGCGCCGCACGGGAATTCCGCCAGGTCACCGGCCTCCAACTCGGCGGGGGCCGACGTCTCGAGGTGGTCTACGAACCCAAGGCACTCAAACTACGCGTCGTACCCTGAACGACTGCCCAGCCCGCCGCTGCTCGCGAAGCAACCGTGTCCCATTGGATTCGGCTGATCCGCTCGCGCCCGCACCGCCACCGCTCGGACGCGGTTCAAGGTGCCAGTCGGACCTTCAGGTTCTTCAGGGGAACTCCCGCCTTGTCGGTAAGCCGCATGGCCGCCTGCCAACTGTTCTGTTCGTTGATGACCTTGAACACGATGACGTTGATCCCCTTCTTCAGGGTGACCCTCCCCTTGTCGGC
>JADLFD010000544.1 GCA_020845805.1 Verrucomicrobiales bacterium
CTGGCAGATGACGGCGTTCAGGCTGCGGGCGAGCAGCGTGCTGGCATTGGCTTGCTCGGCGGCGGCATGCAATTCCCTGATCCGGTCCAGCGTCTGCGGCACGGAATCCGCATGCATCGTCGCCAGAACGAGGTGTCCCGTCTCCGCCGCCTGCATCGCGGCCTGTACCGTGTCACGGTCCCGGATCTCTCCAATGAAGATCACCTCGGGATCCTGCCGCACTGCGTTGCGGATGGCGCCGGCAAAGGTATCGGTGTCGACGCCGACCTCGCGTTGTTCGAATTGGCATTGATCCTCGACGAAGAGGTATTCGATCGGGTCCTCGATGGTGACCACGCGCAGCGCCTGGGTCTCATTGAGCCGCTGGAGCAGGGCACACGCCGTCGTGCTCTTCCCCTGGCCGGCGGCGCCGGTGACCAACAGCAGGCCGCGCGGTTCCTGAAACAGCTCCCCCACGGCAGGGGGAAGTTGCAGCTCGTGAAGTGCGGGAATGCGCTGGGGCACCACCCGAAACGAAAAGGACTGGACTCCCTGCTGCTTGCTGAAGTTGGCGCGGTAACGCAGGCGATCGCACAGAAAACTGAGGTCCATCTCGTGCTGTCGCTCGATGCGCCCGATGATGGCCCGCGAAAAGGCCTCGCGCAGCATCGCCATGAGCTCGTCGTGATTGGGCACGGGAAACTGGGAAGGCGGAATGCGCTGCAGTTTCCCATCCACGCGGAAGGCATAACGGCGGTCCGCCTGGGCATGCAGATCGGTGGCCGCCTGGAGCCGGCACCATTCCAGCAACCGGCCCAGTGAACTGGTGGGATAGATTCGTTCCATAGCGACGGAGACGGAGAGCGGACACCGATTCAATCCGGGGACCGGATCCCACGCTCGCGTAGGGGAGCGATCCCGGGACATCACCGGAGCTCAATGCTGTTTTCCTTGGTACAGTTCCTTGATCAAACGAACGCGCAGATGCTCCGCGGAATCCTGGCTCGGGGGCAGGGCGAAGCGACCTGCCATCTCCAGAAGCTTGTCGAACGCCTCGGCGAACTGCTGGATCCCATCGCCCAGCAGGCGTTCCGTCATTTCCTGGAACGGAAGGCCGACGCGCGCCACCTGGTCCATGATGCGGGACGCCTCCTCACTGTCTTCCATTAGCGAATTGCGCACCTGACCGTGATCTCGGAAGGCGGCGAGCGTGGCGGGCGGCATGGTGTTGACCGTATCCGGACCCACCAACTCCTCGACATAGAGTACGTCGCGGTACTCGGGGTTCTTGGTGCCCGTGCTCGCCCACAGGAGCCGCTGGCTTCGCGCACCCAACCGGCTGAGGTCGAGCCAACGTTGGCCATGCATCGTGGCGAGATACCGTTGGTAAGCCTTCCGGGCGTTGGCACAGGCGACCTTCCCCCGCAGAGATTGCATCGCGGCCCTGGCCTCCGGCCCCGGGAAGGAACGCATCCGCTCTCCAATCCAGGCCTCCACCGCGGTGTCGATGCGGCTGACAAAGAAGCTGGCCACGCTGGCGACACGGGTCGGATCGCCACCGTGTCGCACGAGGCTCTCGAGGCCGCTGAGATAGGCCTCGGACACTTTCTCGTAGATCGCGGGATCGAACAGGAGGGTGACATTGACATTGAGTCCCTCCCCGATCAGCTGTTGCACGGCCGGGATCCCTTCCGGGGTGGCCGGCACCTTGATCATCAGGTTCTCGCGGCCCACGGTCCGCCATAGCCGCCGCGCCTCCTCGACGGTGGCGCCCGTGTGGTGGGCCAGGTAGGGAGAGACCTCCAGACTCACGTACCCATCGCGGCCCTGAGTGGCCTCGTACACCGGCCGCAGTACGTCCGCCGCATCGCGAATGTCCCGGGCGGCGATCCGTTCATACAGCGCCTTGGCCAACAAGGTTTTCGACTCCGGCGCTTCCAGCATGTCCTGGTACTCGCCGGTCTCCGCGATGGCGTGCGCGAAAATCGAGGGGTTCGAGGTCAGGCCGCGCAATCCGTCCTGCTCGATGAGTCGGTGGAGGTTCCCGCTGGTCACCAGACTGCGACTGAGGGAGTCCAGCCACACCGATTGCCCGTGTTCCAACAACGTTCTCAATGGATTCTTCATGGGGGATTCTCCTGGTTCACCAGCACCCGCGAGAACGCGGTCGGCAGGGACCCTCACTTCGGTCCACGACCTCAACCCACACCACCTCCCTTCCCGCGGGAATTGTCGGGACCGACACCACGATGGATCGCGCGAAAGCGATGGAATGATAAGGGCGCATGGGACGGTTGATGAGGGCTCCGCCGACCCGAACCGTGGGCCGCGGGCCGCACCCGGGCTATGGGGTGTTTGCCTACCGCCGCGACGTGCGAGGGAGAAAGCCCGCCGCGGGCGGGTTTCGGGTCCACCTCCCCACGTCCCGCATCACCCCGATGACTCGCCCCTTGCGGGTCTGCGGCGGAGTCGCCACAAAGATGCGTGATCGCCACTGCCCGACGCGACCCGGCGCGCTCCCGCACCTGGTTTGGCCTTTTGCTCGTCCTCCTGGCCGGGAGCACCGCACTCGTGCCGGGCGCCGACTGGCCCCGGTTCCTGGGTCCGAATGGCGATGGCACCTCGCCGGAGACCAACCTCGTCGATCGGATTCCCGCCACCGGCCTCCCCATCGTCTGGGAACGTGCGGTGGGCACCGGCTACAGCGCGCCGTCCGTCGCCCAAGGCCAACTCATCCTCCACCACCGCCTGGGGAACGAAGAGATCGTGCAGTCGTACGATGCCGCCACGGGAAAGCCCGGCTGGTCCGCCGCCGCCCCCTCCCAGTTCCAGGATCCCTTCGGGTACAACAACGGTCCGCGTTGCTCCCCGCTCCTGACTTCCAACCGGGTGTTCACCTTCGGTGCCGAGGGCCGCCTCCTGGCCTTGGAACGCAGCACGGGCCGGAAGTTGTGGGAACGGGAGACCGGCAAGGAATTCACCGTGCCGGAGGCGTTCTTCGGCGTGGGTAGCACCCCGCTGCTCGAGGACGGACGCCTCCTGGTCATGGTGGGCGGCCAGCCCAACAGCGGCATGGTCGCGTTTGACGCGGAGTCCGGTCGCACCCTGTGGGAGAGCGTGGGAGCCACCAACTGGTCCGGACAACCGATGCGCGGCTGGCCCGGGGAACCGCCCGTGCGCTGGCAGCCCCAGGAGAAACAGGCGAGCTAC